>JAFDME010000074.1 GCA_019306075.1 Deltaproteobacteria bacterium
CCGGCGGATCGCTGCACCGCTTTATATGTATTATTCCCGGTATTTAGATCAGGAAAAATAAAGACTGTCGCCCTGCCGGCAACCCTGCTATCAGGCATCTTTGTCCTGGCAACACCCGGATCAATCGCTGCATCATACTGTATCGGGCCTTCAATCTCCAGACCGGGGTAGAGAGTGACAGCTTTCTCCCGGGCAATCTCAGTTGCCTCCCTCACCTTTTCCACCTGCCGTCCCCTGCCTGACCTGCCGGAAGAATATGAGAGCATAGCCACCCGGGGCATGATACCAAACAGTTCTGCGGTACGGGCAGAACTGAGTGCAATTTCAGCAAGTTCTGCAGCGGTAGGATCCGGATTCACAGCGCAGTCACCGTAAGCCAGAACCCTGTCCTCAAGACACATCAGGAGAACACTGGAAACAATGGAGCAGCCGGGAGTGGTCTTGATAAACTGAAATGCAGGACGGATAGTATCCGCCGTTGTATGGATGGCACCAGACACCATGCCGTCGGCATGACCCTTATAAATCATCATTGTGCCGTAGAAATTCCGATCATCCATAATATCCCTAGAACTGTCAGGAGTGATACCCTTATGCTTCCTCAGCTCATAATAGGTTCGCGCATACTCTTCAAAGAGAGGTGAGTTCTTCGGTTCAATGATCACCGCCTCCTCCAGATGAAGACCAAGACTCCGTATCCTTCCCCTCACCTTCTCTTCATTACCGATCAGTGTCACATCAACAACCTCACGGCGCAGCAGAATCTCTGCCGCCCGCAGGATTCTACTGTCTTCTCCTTCCGGAAGTACAATGTGCTGTCTGTCCACCTTTGCCCGCTGCAGAAGCCGGGATTCAAACATCTTTGGGGTAACAGTTGTAGTTCTGGTCTTTATAATTTTATCACCTAACTCTTCCGTATCGATATACCTTTCAAATACGGCAAGCGCCTGGGTTATCTTCCGGCTGTTGTCAGGAGTGATGGAAGCATGGATTTTCTCTACCCGAATGGCAGCCTGGTAGGTATTTTCATTTACGGCAATAATTGGAACAGTATCATGAAACCCCTCAACGACTCTCTGCACGGCAGCCTCCGGCACCAGTCCACCCGTCAGCATAAGTCCGGCTATGTTGGGCATCGTCATCGACTGCGCTGCTGCAAGACAGGCGAGAATAACATCAGACCGGTCTCCGGGAGTAATAATCAGGCTCCCGTAATCAATACGTTCAAGCAGATTTCTCAGCTGCATTGCAGCAATGGTAAACCTTCTTACATGCCGTGTCAGGTTCTCCTCTCCATAAAGGATTTCGGCATTTAACAGCCGGCCTATCTCTCCCACGGAAGGATTTCCAAGATTTTCATCATTGGGTATTATATAAATAAGTTTTTCTTCACCGCCATTCCCTGCAGATAATTTTTCTTCCAGCAGCTCCAGGTAATCAGGAGCAACCCGGTTAACGATGGTGGCCACCACATGACATTTGCGATCTATAAGGGATTCATGGTACACCCTGATTGATCTCACCAGATCGTCAGGGATTTTCATTTTCCCTCCGGCAACCAGAATAACAGGACAGCCCAGATTGGTGATTATTTCAGCATTAATATCAAAATCAAAGGATGCGGATGCTCCCTCATGTTCAAGCCCTTCACAGAGAACAAAATCAGATTTTTCCACCAGAAGACTGTACCTGGCCATTATTCCATCGATAAATTCAGCATGCCTTCCCGTTGCCAGCAGCTGATTAGCCTCTGTCACCGTATAGCCGTACATTTCCTCATAATCAAAGGGAAGATTGTACTGACTCTTGATCAGGTTGATAGTATTATCACGTTCACTGCGACCATGATTAACATCGACAAGCGGCCTGAAAAAAGCAACATTCTTGATATTACGTGTCAACAGTTCCATCAGCCCGAGAATAATTGCCGATTTGCCGCTGCGCGGCTCGGTAGCGGTTACATATAATTTATTTGCCATATCTGCCTGTTACAACTATCCGGTAATATATTGAAATCTCTCTGTCTCCATCCACTGAACAGTATAATTCTTAATGTCCATATAGCAAAAGCAAAAACCCTGAATCAACCCTGCTGCCCGGACTGACCAAGATAGACACCCGCCATCACCACGGCGGCAGCAAAGCACTGGGCCGAAGTAAATGTCTCTCCAAGAATCATCCAGCTCATGACAACTGTAAACACGGGAATGAGGTTAACATAGAGGGTAGCCCGGCTGGCCGATACAAGTTTAATTGCATAATTATATAAACCGTAAGCTCCCAGTGTTACTACAGCTCCAAGATAAAGAACAGCCAGAGCCGGCAGCGGATCCAGAACTGCAGGCAAATTCGTAGCAGGCAGAAACAGAAGAGGGAAATAGAAAAGACAACCGACTACAGCCTGGACCGCAGTAAGGAAAAAAGGAGAATATCGGTTGGTCAGATGTTTAAGGGTAATGATATACCCGGTGGCACATACCATTGCCACGAACTCATAAAAATTTCCCAGCACAGGATTGGGAGCACCAATTGTCGGCACTGATTCAAGTGTCAACCAGCATACCCCGAAAACCGCTAGTCCACCTCCGAACCAGGCCCTCCACCCAACCTTCTCTTTCAATATTGCTGACGCTGCCACCATAACAAGAATCGGCAGCATAGCGGTCATCATTCCGGCTTGAGCAGCGCTGGTATTCTCAACAGCCATTGCTTCAAAGATAAAATAGAGACATGGCTCACAAAAGGCCATAAAGAGAATCAGCTTATAATCTCCCGGCCGATAACCCAGGGAGCGGTACAGCCTTCTGCCTGCAAAAAGGAAACAGAGGGTAGCCACCAGCATTCGCCCGAAGATAACAACCATCGGATCGTAGGTCCGAAAAGCAATTTTCAGCGCGATAAAAGAACTGGCCCAGAGAATCATTGCCAGCAGCAGGGCAAGAATGGGGAGAAACTTCTGTAAACGGATAGGTATCATACAGGTGTGGCCTTCGGGGCTGCCACTATAAGAAAGTTTGGTAAGGCTGTCTGCAGGAGGTTTTTTATGACAGGTGACTTGCACCTGTCATAAAATCCACCTATCTCTTTGTTCCAGTCTCTACCGCTGCCGGTCGTACAAGAGATTCAAGCAACTTTCTGTGGTTCCTTATAATTGCCTGAAATATTTCCCAATCCTTTACGGCCAGTACTGCCTGTCTGGCATATGCCAACTCTCTCTTGTCCATAGCTCCCTCCAGCAAATAAAATAGTCGAGAAGGTTCGGGAATAAAAAAAGCCCCCGAACCAGTTACCTGGTCCGGGGGCCCTGATTTCACCACAGACAGAACAGATCACCCCAACACCGGGGACTCCTGTTGATTTTACCAGGGCAGGTATTCTGACTTCCGGATCTTTCTACTCATCGCGCCTTCCCGAACAGCATTCAGTGGCACTGGCGATTTTCGTCCCCGGTTACAGCGGCGGGCCCGTCCCGGAATTTCACCGGGTTCCCTCTTGCGTCTCAATCGACACCCTGATGCTTATCTTGTATCCGCAAATCCTCTCCAAGTCAATATAATTGTCAGCCGATCAACTACTCCTGCAGCTCAATCTCCTGCTGCCGCCTGATCTCCAGCAACATTTCCCTGCCTCCATTTTCCAGGATATACTCACCGGCCCTGAGTCCTATCTCTTCACTCTCCTGCCGCAAGCCCCTCTCCTGCCGGCGAAGAATCTTCCGCCCGTCAAGACTTGCCAGTCCTGCAGTAAGAATAATCTCATCATTTTCAAGGACGGCGAGTCCAAACGCCGGAATAGAACAGCCTCCTTCCAGTTTTTTCAAAAAGGCCCGCTCTGCCAGCAAACAATCCTCGCTCTCCCTGTCGTTGAGACAATCCCGAATCTTTGCGGCATTACTGCTATCGAGTCCAGTTGACGCCTCTATGGCGATACATCCCTGGCCCACGGGAGGGATGAATGTATCCCTGTCAAACTCCATCACTATCATTTTCTCATACTCCATGCGCCTGACACCAGCATAGGCAAGCATGAGAGCGTCGCAATCACCTTCCTGCATCTTGCGAATCCGTGTCTGCAAGTTCCCCCGCATCTCCATAAGTTCAACATGCGGGTAGTAGTGACGAAGCAGAGCTCTTCGCCTGACAGAAGATGTACCTATCCGTACCGGTCGTGAGATATCTGTCAGATCGATTGTTTTATCCATACTCACCAGTACATCATTTACCCTTTCCCGCTCGGTAAAGGCAATCAATTTGAACTCCTCCGGCAGCTGTGACTGCATATCCTTGGCACTGTGAACGGCAATATCTGTAATTCCCGCAGCCAGCTGTATTTCAAGTTCTTCTGTAAATACACCCTTGCTGCCGATTTTGGCGATTGATGTATGAAGAATTTTATCCCCTTTGGTCTCCATACTGTTAATCTTTGTCTCCATACCGCCCTGATTTAAGGCCCTGGCAACAGTTTCCGTCTGCCACATGGCAAGTTTACTTTTTCTGGATCCGATCGTTATCATTGACTGACTTCCCGGTTTAATTGATAGGCACAACCCGCATTTCACTACAGACCATGCAGGTTATATAGTCAAGAAGATGTGACTTTCATAGAAAATCGTATTTATTATTTTGATTACCACTCAAACTCAGCTGGCAGCAAGGTTACAGCGGGGTACCTGCGAACAATCCCGTAGCGAGGCACGAGCGTGGACTTTTTCCGGTACCCTGCTGCGACACAACATATCCAGAAAGCTGCCAAATAATAGAGCTGAGCTTGAGTGGTAATCAAGTTTTCTATTTACTTATGGACGGAGGCTGTTTATCGTATTTTGTTCATCACACTTATTGCCGAAGTCAGCCTACCATATACATTTCCGTTATGATATCTCATTTCTTCAGGCACAGGGAAGTAGTCATATCCGTCAGCAGTTGACAAAACCAGGGCAATTCCCCCGTTTCTTCACCATACCTCCGGTTACCTGAAGATAAGGCGCGAAATTGATCCGTTAAACAAAGAAAGATGCGATTCCTTCTTTACAATATACGCTATGCGACCGGCCATCAAAATGGCTATCATCTGCCATTGCCGTTTTCAGGTTTTTTTAAAAAAACTGAAATAAATCTGCAACGTATAATCAATTTTATCTCCTCTATCAACCCGGATATAGTGGCTCTTGTCGAGGTTGACTCAGGTTCATACCGCACCGGTAAGTTCTGTCAGGCAGAAATTATAGCGAAACAGCTTGGATTCAATTTTGTCGTTGAAAGCAAATACCTGGGTGACTCCCTGGCACAAATAGTCCCCGTACTTAACAGACAATCCAACGCTCTCCTGACCCGCCAGAGTATAGAAAAATACAAATTTTACTATTTTGAACAGGGGGTTAAAAGACTGATAATACAGACAGATTTACATGCAGTTGCAATTTTCATAGTTCACCTGTCACTCAAGTACAGACACAGACAAAACCAGCTAGAATTTCTCCACAGCCTCATTGAGCAGACTGACAAGGAGGTCATTATAGCTGGAGACTTCAACACCTTCTGGGGCAGCCGGGAACTCAAACTCTTCCTCGCCGCAACCGGTCTGAAAAATGCGAATGTCTCCAACGCTCCATCCCACCCAAGCCACGGCCCAAAGCGACAGATCGATTTCATTCTCCACAGCAGCGGAATACGAATTGATAATTTCTATATCCCGGATGTGCGACTCTCAGACCATTCCCCCCTGGTCTGCGATTTTTCCTGTGTCCTTGAGAACGCAATCTGACTCAGCGGCAGCCTCACCTCAAACCGGCTCCCCTGGTGTAATATTGAATCAACCGATACGGTTCCACCATGAGCCTGCAGTACAGCCCTCACATAATTCAGCCCCAGACCGAGTCCTTTCCTGGATCGGCTGCGATCTCCCCTGTACAATCTCTCCCATATGCGGCCCTGTTCACTCTCTGATATGCCCATCCCGTTATCTTCGAAAACAACCACACAATATGGCCCGTCCGAAGTAACAGATATTTTCACCCATCCACCTTCTCTACCATACTTAATTGCATTATCCAGCAAATTTGCCCAGACCTGAGTAATTCTGGTGCGGTCAAGCCTGACCCGGACAGGATCGGCCGACTCCAGGGTCACCTCAACTCCGCTTTCTTCCGCCACATACTCATACAGGGTGATCACTTCGATCACCATTGCCCCAACCTCACATTCCTGCAGTTCAAGCTGCAGGGTCCCTGACTCCGCCTCCACCACACTCATCATAATTTTCAGCATTGCCAGAACCCGTTCAGACTCTTCAAGGCAGTCGGAAAGTGCTTCCCGCAGACGATCAGTATCATCTTCCGCCTGCAGTCCATACTCCGCGACAGAACGCAGCCTGGTCATGGGAGTTCTTAAATCATGAGCCACATAGTCAAGGGAATCCTGCATCTCCGACAGCAGATGACGGTTCTGGCGCAGAAGTCGGTTTATCTGTTTATAGAGGCTGTCAAGTTCAGGCCCATTACCGGATTCAGGAAGAAGATCAACTTTGGAAGACTTTGTCAGTTCAGCAATTTTCTTTATTGTTCCCGTAAGAGCGGAGAGGCTGAACCGTACATAAAAGAGCGAAAAAGGCCATAGAAAAAGAGCACTGCAGAGGACAGCCAGTAGTGTTTGCCATAGCAGTTTTCTGTACAGATCATACCACTGCTGCCCATCCTTGGCCGCCTGAATCAGGATATTACTGCCATACTTCCTTGTAATTATGGACAGTATCCTCTTCTCCTGCCCGGACCCTATGTGCAACCAGATCCCTGTCTTATCCGGCGACAGATCATCGAGTCCGCCCAGAGCGGAGTGACCGGATCGCTCATTCACCAGTATAATATGATCCTTCCCCCTGACCAGCCGGATAAAGGCAAGACCGTTCAGCAATTCCTCCTGCCCTGCAGCACGGGGATTTGTAGAGAGAGTATCCGAATGGTTAACAGCAAGATAACCGGTCAGCAGTTTCTCGGTTTCACTGCGCTCTATCGCGTGCAGTTGCGCCCGGATATTGAAGATATAAAAAATCGCCAGAAAAACGGTTCCAGCCCAGAGGAGACAGAAAACCGGTAATGCTTTTCGGGATCTGGCCCGGGAAAAATCTTCCCTACTCAGACTTGAGAACATAGCCCACGCCCCTGACGGTATGGATCAGTTTTTCAGAAAAGTCTTTATCAACCTTATTTCTCAATCTGCAGACGAGAACATCAATTACATTAGTTTGAGGGTCAAAAGAATAATCGTATACCTGCTCCAGAATAGCGGTTTTGGACAGAACTATACCAGCGTTGCGCATCATATATTCCAGCAGAGCATACTCCTTCGCCGGCAGCTCAATCTTTCCTCCCTGCCTGCACACCTCATGCTTTAGCAGGTCCATCTCAAGTTCACCCGTCCGGAGAAAGGTTGGCTGAACAGACTTCTGATCTCGCCGGATAAGGGCTTTGATTCTCGCCAACAGTTCACTGAAAGAAAACGGTTTAACCATATAGTCATCCCCGCCCCTCTGCAGACCCTGTATCCTGTCATCGACAGATTGCTTGGCACTGAGTATCAGGACAGGAGTATTCACATTTTCAGCCCGCATCAACTCGATAACACTCAACCCGTCGAGGCGCGGCAGCATAAGATCTATCACCGCAGCATCATAGGATGTAGTCAGAATCAGGTCCAGTCCTGAACGGCCATCACCACAGACATCAACACTGAAGCCATCCTCCCGCAATCCTTTTTCAATAAATGAGCTGATTTTAGCATCATCCTCTATCAATATTATCCGCATACATTATCTCATAAAAAAGAGGTCTTTTAATCAACGTTTTCCATGCCTATTATAGAGCAGTTTCTGCCCGTTACTCCATTGGAGAGGTGACAGGCTCTTCTGTATGAAAAGTAATCTTTTGAGCAGCATGTACAAGTAGCGGCCATACTGATTTTTGTCTCCCGCACTCCTGCAGCGATAAGCTGAGATTTTGAAAGCTGCCAGAAATCAAAATGGTCAGGCCGCGCCATAAATGGTGCAAATTCAGCAGGCAATTCATTTTGATAATTTATAAATTCGGCACAACATGGTCCAAGTGATGGACTGATAAGAGCCTGCAGTTGCACGGGCGCAACACCAAACCCGTCTTTCATGCGGCAGATAACCCTGGCAACAATATTTGCAACGCTGCCACGCCAGCCGCAATGGATGGCAGCAATAATTTTTTTAGACGAATCAAAGAGAAGGACGGCCTGACAGTCGGCCTGTTGAATCATAAGACCCACACCATCCTGATCCGTTATCAGTGCGTCCACACCTTCAATTTCAAGGCTGGCTGTGAGAGGTTTTGTCAAACAGTAGATTTCATTGCCATGAACCTGTTTTGCTGAAAGAAAAACAGGGAAACCGCTGATTTCCTCTACTCTCCTGCGGTTTGCAGACACTGTCTCCTCCGCATCTCCCACCCCGTAACTCACATTCATCGAGTCATAAGGCGCTATACCATTACCACCGTGTCTATCAAAGAAACCGTATCTGTAACTGGTCTGTCGCCAGGGGCCATAACTTCTCATTTTATCATGACTGCAGTAGATTTTATCCATAGAATTCTGGCCATCTTCGCACCACTGCACAGGTTCTGCAATAAAAAACAGCGAAAAATTGAAGCAAAAAAAATGGGAATGTTCGCTGGCTGCGAACATTCCCATAATGATTTCATGCCTCTACAAACGAGACAGATCATCTGATACTGATACTACCCACACAGATTCAAAAGAGTTTCATAAATATCCTGTCTTTCAAAATTATTCCTCTGTGACTGGGTACTAACTGGTAAGGTACTAAAAATATGCCTCAAAGGTAAGATAGATCTGATCGGCACTTTCCACCGGATCCTGACCCATCATCTGCAGTTTGCCAAGATCTCCCTGGTCTCCGAGATCATATGGCATTATATTCCAGTCACCGGAACCAAAATAGTCATACTCATAGTGCTGGTAGCCTAACCGCATAAAAGTTTTGGCATATTTGGAGATTGTATCACCTGTCGGAAGATCCCAGATCGTATATATCTCATAGACCTGACCACGGGCTGCAAGTTTGGACTGATAAATTTCATCATGCCCCGGAGCCATTGCCAGCCAGTATTCTGATCCATAGTTAAATTCAGCACCGAATTTCCAGCCGGCCTGATCCAGGTCATATCGTACACCTGCGTAAAAAGAATAACCATCTTCGTCACTGGTATTGGGACGTCCGCTGAATGGATCATTGAAAAATCCATTGTCATCAGGACTGGTTCGCGACCAGCCGCCGGAAACAAAATAATTCAGACCGGCAATTTTATCCTGATAGACTCCTGCAGTATGCAGGATATCGCCGCCACTTGTCCTGGGCCCCATACCACTCATATCACCAAATGCCTGGTTAATTATCGGATCCTGGAAGTTAGGATAATTGAAGGCATTAAATGCCATAAAGGACTGAATATAGGCAAAACGATCACCTTTCTTCATAATATCCCAACTTAACCCGGCAAAGTCCATATCTTTAACATTATGGCTGTCATCCTGGAGACCTGCTTCAAATCCGCGGCCATAACAGAATCTCAGTTTACCGGTGCCGAGGCTGTCAACACCCCAGTTCCAGCCGTAACCAAGTGACAAACCATCGAAAGGCCAGTCCATAAATGCCATCGGGGTCGCCAGTCTCTGGTCAGCACCCATGCGAATTTGTGCAGGAGGTCCGTCAGTTGTAGGCCTTCGGCCGATGGAGAACCAGATTGGAGCACCACCTATGCTGTTCCAGTTGACAAAGGCACGATCTACATAGAGTGCGCTCGAACCAATTGGAGTTCGGGTCACATTACCATCAAAAACCGGCCACATGGCATGGCTATCATCCGTGAATGCGGACTGATTACCCCAGGTCTTGTACATCGCCAGTCGGCCTTTGAACTCAACATTATCCGTGGCCTTCACCCTCATATTAAGGCGGAAGCGATTGGTAAAAACCGTGTCATTATCGAGAGTTCTGCCAAAAACCGTATCGGCACTGTAATAGTCACCTCTGGCACGAAAATCCCCATAAAACTTAAACCGTGCAGCAAGATCCCAGTCTTCTGCCCTCTCATCAAGATCTTCATAACTCTCATCAAGACCTTCAACCGTTGCAGCAAGCTCTTTATTCATTTCCGACTGAGCTGTCATAGCTGCTCGCAATTCTTCGAGCTGCTTGCTGAGTGCCTCAATCTTCTTCTCCATATCAACCACATCAGGACCGCTTCCACCCGCCAGGGACATGGCCGGTAAAGCCAGCATACCTGCAAGTGCCAATACAGAAATCTTTTTCACCATAGTCTCTCCTCCCTAATTAAAATTATCTCTTCCCAAACTTCGAATAAACCTTTTATCACCCGATAAAAAGACTCCATCTCAGGGTAATAAAGAAAAACAGTATTTAATATAATTCGGAATTACTATACCACCCCGTCATATTTGTCAACCCTCTAATAAAAAAAATTGAACTTTCCCTGCCAACTATCCAAAAAATTGAACTTTTCGCCCCGCTATTCAGGCCAGGGTCTGGCTAAATGAAACCAATATTGGTAGATTCATATAATCAAAAGAGGATGAGCTGGATAATCCGTCCATACCAGTCCCGGGATAAAATGAAACCCCCAATTGCCATTGTCGCTTTCGGTACAACCTCAGATGCAATCAGTACCTACCGATATATAGACGAAAAAATCAGAACTCATTTTACGAACAGGGAAATATTCTGGTCATTTTCCTCCCGAACCATAACCCGGCAGCTTCAATGGCAGGGTCAGGAAAATATTAGACACCCGGAGGAGCTTTTCAGCCTGTTGATAGAGCAGGGTCATAAAAGCGCAGTAATACAGTCGCTTCATCTCTTCCCCGGGACAGAGTTCGACTCCCTGACAAAGATCATGCTGAAAACAGAATTACACTGTATTCCCGGCACACCTCTTATCAGTTCCCCCGAAGATTATTCTGAAATATGCCGGATCCTGCAGCCGCTTATCTCTACAACCGGAGAGAAGGCTACCCTTATCCTGGGTCATGGTACCTGCCACTCCTCCTGGACATCCTATTACTGCCTGGAAACATTTCTCAGGCAGAAAATCAGTCCGCATATCTTCGTTGGAACCGTGGAAAAATACCCCGAATCCTCTCATCTGGTGAATGAAATACAAGAGGCCGGGTATAGAGAGGTCTGTATCATCCCCTTCTTCCTTGTGGCCGGGATGCATTATAAAAGAGATATAATCGGAGAGGAAGAATCCAGCTGGCTGACCCGGTTTAACAGAAGAGAGATGAAGACTGAAACAGTGAATCACGGACTGGCTATGCTGCCAGGTTTTAACAGCATAATTCTCAGGCATATAGAGGAAGCTGTCTGCAGAAATAAAGTGACATGACAGAATTTGCAGAATAAAAATTTCTTGATTACCACTGGACCTCAGCTACCGGCAGGCCCCTTCTTTTGGTTCAGCCGGCAGCAAGGTTTCAGTGGGGTACCGGCAAACAATCCCGCAGCGAGGCACGAGCGTGGACGTTTGCCGGTACCCCACTGAAACTTTGCGGTTCAAGGAAACTGTCAGAGAGTGAAGCTAAGGTTCAGTGGCAATCACGAAAGAGTTTAACCCATCTCTACTGTTGCAGG
>JAFDME010000075.1 GCA_019306075.1 Deltaproteobacteria bacterium
GTCTGGTATGCCGGTACTCTTGACCCTCATTCCCAGGCCGGGGTGAATGGTCTGCTGGTAACTTATGAGTCACCAATGTTAGCTGAAATTGGTGAGACTTTCAAAAATCCGGCGACAAACAAAAAACATCAGACAACAGGTGTTTATGCCGGGGTTCTCGGATATTCTTTTAATACAAAACTGCTGGCGGAAAAAAAGCTTCCTGTACCAAAATCCTGGGCAGATTTGACCAAGCCGGAATATAAGGGGCTTATTCAGGTTGCCAGTCCGCAGAGTTCAGGAACCGCCTATACTGCACTTGCAACGATGGTACAGCTTTGGGGAGAGGACGCGGCATTTGAGTATCTGGCAAAATTGCATAAAAATGTTGGTCAATATACAAAATCCGGTTCTGCACCCGGTAAATCAGCTGCCCGGGGTGAGACACTTATAGGCATCGGTTTTCTTCATGACCACGCCAAGCAGATTAAAAATGGTTTTCCTCTGCAACTGGTCGTTCCATCTGAAGGAACAGGCTATGAGATCGGCGGGTTAAGTATTATTAAGGGTGCAAGAAATCTTGAAAATGCGAAAAAATTTGTCGATTTTATGCTGTCCAAGGAAGGTCAGGAAATCGGTGGTACCATCGATATGTTCCAGGTGCCTACAAATGTAACTGCGGCAGTTCCGAAAGAGGCTATCCGGTTGGAGGATGTGAACCTGATAGATTATGACTTTGTTAAATATGGTACTGAGAAGATGCGTACCCACCTTATTGATCGCTGGGCAAAAGAGATCAAGCCGCTGGAGAGATAAGAGATGGGGCTGTCTATGCCGATGTAGAGGATAATCAGTTATGCAGGCTTTACTTGGAGAACGGCGTTTTCGCGTCGGCATTTTCAGCTGGCTTTTGATCGGGGTGCTCTCTTACCTGGTTTTGCCCTGGTTTGGCCTCGAATATGGCTTGTTTGATTCGACGATGGATGAGTATTGGGATGCGCTTGGCTGGAGGAGTCATCCCCTCAGTCTGGGTATCCCAATACTGCTCCTGCTTTTTATTCCCTTCAGTCGTCCCGGTCGATCGAGAAAAATAGAGGGCCGGCTCCTTGTTGTCCTGGCCCTTGCAATAACAATAGTGCTTGCTGCAGATTTCATTATACCCAATCGGTCCATGGGGCTTGGATCCGGGGTAATACTCATATCCCTTGCGGCGTTATTCTCATATGGTATTGCCCGCCTCGGTTTTCTCCAGGGCGATGTATTTATTTCCGGTGCAGTCACTGTTATTATTCTCATTATTTCTGTTTTTGTTTTTTACCCTGTCCTGCAGATTTTCTATAAGGTCATTGTTGCAAAAGATGGCAGCCTTGATCCTTTTCAGTTTTTTGACATTGTTTCCTCGTTTGGTATAGGACGGGTTGTTTTAAACACCCTTTACCTGGCAATTTCAGTCGGGGCTGCTACAACACTGCTCGGTCTTGTTTTTGCGCTTTATTCGATCCGTTCAACGTCGCCATTGCGCCATTTGATGCGTATTTTTTATATTCTGCCGATTATCACTCCTCCCTTTGTTGTCGGCATGTCACTGATTCTGCTCTTTGGCCGGGCAGGTGTCCTTAATGATATTCTTATGTATTTTTTTGGTTCCGGAGGTTTTTTCATACCTGACGGAGCTGCGGGGATCTTTGAACGGTCTGGGTATATTTATGGCTTCAAGGGTATTTTCCTGGCTCAGGTTCTCTCCCTTACTCCGGTCAGCTATATGGTGATTGTGGGAATGCTGTCGGCTATTAATCCAGCAATGGAGGAGGCATCACTCACCATGAGGGCGTCACGCTGGATCACCCTTAAAAAGGTGACTCTGCCGCTCCTTGCACCAGGCCTTGCCAATGCTTTCTTACTGGGAGTGATCTCTTCTGCCGCAGATTTTGGAAATCCGCTGGTTCTTGGGGGGGAGTATGATGTTTTGTCTACTGAAATCTATTTTTCTATTGCCGGGGCCCAGCTCGATTTTGCCAAAGCCGCCGCACTGGGTATCCTGCTTCTTGTTCTCTCCCTGACTATTTTTCTTATTCAAAAGAAATATTTAAGCAAAAAATCTTTTGTAACTGTAACCGGTATTCAAACCTCCGGCAATGTTACGCCACTACCGATTCGACTTCAGAAGTTTCTTACAGTTTTCGTCTGCTGCTGGCTGGCTTTGATTGGTATTTTATATATTTCTATTTTTCTCGGGGGATTTGTCAGGCAGTGGGGTGCAGACTATACACTTACACTGATGCATCATAAGGAACTCTGGAGCAATGGTTTCTCCTCAGGAGGCTGGCCTTCGCTTACCAATTCTTTGATGTTTTCCTTTATTGCCGCTCCCCTTACCGCAATTTTCGGTATCCTTATCGCCTACATTCTTACCCGAAAGAAGTTTGCCGGGCATGGTGTGATTGATTTTGGTACTGTACTGATATTTGCCGTTCCCGGGACAGTGATTGGAATTGCCTATATCATGGCCTTTAATACTGCACCGATAGAGTTGACCGGTACTGCCATTATCCTTGTTATCACCATGATTATCCGGGCAATGCCGGTTGGTATACGTGGAGGTATGTCTGCGCTCAGTCAGATTTCACCCAGTCTTGAAGAGGCTTCACTGCTACAGAGGGCCGGAAGCTTTAAGACACTTCGATCTGTTTTACTGCCGCTTTTGCGATCGACAATAATTTCATCAACAGCGTATAGTTTTATTCGTTCAATGACTACGGTTTCCGCCGTTATTTTCCTTGCTTCGGCTGGAACCAATGTGGCCACAACCTACATCCTTTCCCGAGTCGAGAGCGGGGATAATGGTGTGGCTGTTGCCTATGGATCGGTACTTATTCTGACAATGTTGGTTTTCACTCTTCTGGTGCAGGCGGTGACTGGTCGTTCCCGTATTGAAAAACAGATGTAAGGTTAAAGACTATGAGCAGGAACAGTTCAATAAAGGTAACGCTTAAAAATATTTCCAAACATTTTGGCAGTACCAGGGTGATCGATAATCTGGACATTGAATTTAAAGCGGGAACTCTGACGACTCTGCTGGGCCCTTCGGGCTGTGGTAAAACAACTCTTCTGCGGCTGGTTTCAGGACTGGAACCGCCCACAGGAGGTGAGATATGGTTTGGAGAGCAGGACGTCTCAGACTATTCTGCCACACAGCGGGATGTGGGGATGGTTTTCCAGTCCTATGCTCTTTTCCCCCATATGAACGTGGAGAAAAATATCGGTTACGGCCTGGGGGTATTGAAGGAAAAAAAAGAAAAAATCCGTGACGCTGTCACTAAGGTATTACAGACAGTAAATCTTGACGGTTATCAGAAAAGATACCCGGATGAGCTGTCAGGTGGGCAGCAGCAGCGGGTTGCCGTCGCAAGAGCTCTGGTACTTGAGCCGAAAGTGCTGCTCTTTGATGAACCTCTCAGTAATATTGATTCCAAATTGCGTAGAAGCATGCGAGATGATATTCGCAATCTGCAGCAGAAAACCGGAATCACCTCTATCTATGTAACCCATGACCAGGCTGAAGCTCTTTCCGTTTCCGATGAGGTGGTGGTGATGCACAATGGTGCTATAGAACAGCAGGGAACCCCGCGGGATCTTTACCGCAGGCCCGGTTCTGCTTTTGTCGCTAATTTTATCGGTGACTCCAATGTTGTTGATGGTGTCCTGGAAGTTGAGGCAGGCCGTTCTGCCATCCTGCTTGGCGGGACACGGATTGACCTGGGTGAACGACAGATCGATAATCTGCCCGGAAAAATCCAGTTGTCCCTGAGGCCCGAAATGTTTCAGCTGCGAGAGACAGGAGACAGGGAAAGGCATGTCGTCGGTACTGTTATCCACAGTGCCTATCTGGGCGCAGTTACAGAATATTTTATTTCCACGCCAATGGGTGATATCTTCACCACGAGTCCTTCAAGTGACGGGCAGTATGAAAAGGGAAAAGAGGTCTTTCTTCATTTTCACCCGGATCAGCTCATTATTTTACCACCGGCCAGAGCATAATTTTACAGGGCGTTATCTCCTGGTGTGATTCCACAGAGTTAATATCCTGTCACTGCTAGCAGATACTCTGCTTTCATTGGCTCGGGACCTCTTTGGCCGGTGTCTGGCCTGCCCATTTATTTACCAGATGCAGTATGCCGATCATTACAAAAACAATGACGATGATACATGTGCACATGGCATTGGCACTGGCTGTCCATCCATCATTGTCAAGCATGATGATTTCAATGGCTGCCAGGTGAACCGTTGCTGAAACAAGGAATATAACTGCACTGATAGTGGTCATTGAGCGCATGAAAAAATAGGTGAAATTCTGAATAAAAGCCACTCTTGAAAGAGGGAAGATAATTTTAAAAAAAGTACTCAGAGTATCACCACCAAGACTGATTGAAGCCTCCTCTATGGAGGAATCGATATTCTTCAGGTTTGATACACTGGAGAGTATGCCCAGGGTAAAGTTGCAGATGACGATATTGATGACTACGATCCAGGGAGTACCGTAAAACCAGTAACAGGGTTTATTAAAGGCCAGAATATAGCCAAGTCCCATGACAAGGCCGGGGATCGCCGCTGGCATCACAGAGAAAAAATACATTACCTGCTTGAAGTAGGGCCGTCTTGTCTCCATGGCGTAGGCGGCAACCAGGGTGATGAAGGAACCAACCACCCCGACAATCAGAGAAATCCAGAGACTGGTCCAGATGGCAGAATATCCGCCAATGGACGGGAATTTATAATGTTCCAGGGTAAGAGACCAATCGTATGGCCAAACCTTGACAAAGGAGCCGATGATAACGGTGGCAAAAATCAGAATGATTGAAAAAGCAATGAGGTAGCAAAAGGTACTGTACAATATTTTTTTTAATTTCCTGGTAGGCGGGATAAATGGCCTTGCCGCACCGCTGATCATGGAAAAGCTTTTCCGGGAGATATAGTAATTGAGCATAAAAGCTCCAAGGGAGGGTACAAGCAGAATGATACTGATAGTCGCACCTAAATCAAAACGATAGAGGTTGGTTACCTGGGCATAGATTTCTGTTGCCAGTACACTGTAATTTCCGCCGATCACCACGGGATTACCAAAGTCAGTGATGGTAAGGTTGAACGTCAGGGCCGCGGCGCTTATTATGCCATATTTTGCTGATGGCAGGGTTATCCTGGTAAACACTTTAAAAGGAGATGCTCCCAGGCTTTCTGCTGCTTCGTCGAGACGGATATCGACGGCCGAGAGGGTTGTAAACAGGATGACAAAGGCATGGGGCAGGCAGTAGAGCACCTCGGAGACAATGATTCCGGTGGCTCCATAGATGTTCCAGTCTATTTGAAAAAAATGTGAGGTGATTAAACCGTTGCGGCCAAAAAGGTAAATCAGTGCCAGAGCCTGGACAATGGAAGGAGCCACCAGCGGCATCATAATGATGTTACGAAAGAATGTTTTGCCGGCAATGGTGGTCCGGGTCAGGGCATAGGCAAAAAAGAAGACCAGAACGGTGACGATAGCTGTGGTCACACCAGAGATATAAAGGCTGTGCCACAAGGATCTCAGTGTATAGGCAGTGGTAAAATATTGTTTAAAGTTATCCAGAGTAAAGTTGGCCAGGGCAAGTTCCCCTCCTTTGAAAAAGCTCAGTTTCAGGATCATCCAAAGGGGGAACAGCATGAAGAAAAATAACAGCAGAAGGATAAAAACAGTCACCGTGGGAACGATAAATTTGTCAAATTCCATTCTCGCAGATGACACGGTGTAGTTACTTAAAAGAGTATCTTCTCTCTGGGGTGAATTCATATTTTTTTCCAGTAGGTGAACTTAGATCAATATTTTACCGGCTGCGGCCGAACTGTTGCCCTTCGCAGCATTGTACTTGAACTCTGTTTGTTTTTCTTTTGATCGAAAAGGCAATATAATTTATGGTGAGTTCTTATATGAGTTTTTTAAAAATTTCTGAATAGACATGAAAAGTCTCGGGCGGGAAATAGAGATGTATTGTCTCTTTTTCCGCGATCGGCTGTTTGGCAAATTCTTTCTGGGCAATGTCTACGAGTAATTCCTGACCCTCAAAATTAACAGTTATACTGACTACAGCACCAAGGAAGGTGATAAGATCTGCCTGGACGTCAACGATATTTGAAGGAATACAATCATCTGATGCAATTGTTCTTCCGACGATTTCAATATCTTCAGGGCGGATGGCAAGATAGATTTTCTCACCTTCCACATTGTCCATGTCGGTTACTTCAAATGAAAACTTACCGTAATCAACACGGTCACCATTTTTTTGACCTGCAAAAAAATTGGATGTACCGACAAATTCTGCAATAAAACTGGTTCTGGGCTTTTTATAGATGTCCCAGGGTGAACCAACCTGTCTGAGTTGACCATCCCGCATCACCACAACACGATCAGCCATGCTGAGTGCCTCCTCCTGATCATGGGTAACATAAATCATAGTAATGCCCAGGTCCTGCTGTAGTCGTTTTATCACTGCCCTTAACCGCACCCTGATTTTAGCGTCAAGTGCACTGAGAGGTTCGTCCAGCAGCAGCACATTGGGTTTGATGGCAATGGCACGGGCAAGGGCCACCCGTTGTTGCTGGCCGCCGCTTAGCTGGGATGGGTAATGTATCTTCCATTCGCTGAGTCCCATCAACTCGAGCATTTCGTCGACACGCTTGTCTATCAGATTCTGCGGCATCTTACGCATTTTCAGACCAAAGGCAATATTCTGCTGTACAGTCATATTTGGAAAGAGAGCGTAGGATTGAAAAACGATACCAAAATCCCTTTTTTGAGGGATAACATTGTTGAGGTTTTTCTCACCGAATGAAATATCCCCTGAAGTTTGAAATTCAAATCCTGTGATGATTCGAAGCAGTGTGGTCTTACCGCATCCACTGGGACCAAGGAAACAGATAAATTCTCCGGGTTCGACGGTTAAACTGACATTGTCTACGGCCATGAGAGAACCGAACGATTTGCAGATATTTTTTAAAACCAGACTTTTTGACATGATGCTTTTGTACACTCCTTTTCAGTACCGATCACATTAATAAAAAAATACCATTTAATGATTTGTCCCTTCCCTGTCTTTTCCTGGCAAAAGGGTCCGGTGAGAAAAGCATAAAAAAGGCTTCATGAACCCTCATCTCCTGCAGTTCATGAAGCCTCCAACTTACTCATACTGTTATCATTTTAATGGAGAAAAAGATTAGACCAGACTTCCAGGATCTTGGCACGGTTTTTTGACTGCCATGGAAAATCCATAGGTGCCAGCTTGATGGAGTCCAGAGAAGGCATGTCTGCAGGTCCCTTCATACCGGGATATGTGACACCAAGCTTAAACTTGGAATACCCTTCCATGGCACTTTTGGAAAGCGCCCAGTCAAGAAACTTCTTGGCGGCAGCCTCGTGCCTGGCACCCTCAAGGAGCGCGTTGGCTTCCAGTTCAAATCCGGCTCCTTCTTCAGGTAATACCATTGCAACGGGGAAACCCTTTTTCTTTAAAGATGAATAGACAAAAGCAAAGGAACAGCCTACAGCATATTCACCGGCAGCTGTAAGTTTAGCAGGTTTAGATCCGCTTTTGATATACTGGCCCATGTTTTTATCGAGTTCCTTCAGGAAGTCCCATGCCTTATTATCTTCTACGGGCTTGGTCTTATAGTCTCCATCCAGCATCTCAAGAAGACTTGCTACCTGCAGAAAACCTGTCCCTGAACTGGCAGGATTGGGCATTATCAGCATGTCTTTATAGGCCGGATTTAAAAGGTCTTTCCATCCTTTCGGTGTGGGCAGGTTTTTTTTCTCAACTACTTTTGTATTGATGACAAAAGCGGCGGCATAGAGGTCAATGGCGGTCCAGTAGCCGTTCGGATCTTTGAAATGAGCAGGAATTTTGTCCCACCCTTCAGGTTTATATGGCTTTATCATCTTTCTGGGAACAAATTCTTCCATATTTGTTACTGCCCATCCCCAGACACAATCCGCCTGAGGATTGTTTTTCTCGGCCAGCATTCTTGCACCAAGTTCCCCGGTGGAAAGTCGAATGGCCTGAATGTCAAGATCCGGTAACTCAACTTTAGCCTGCTTGATGTATTCCACAAACTCCTCATTTTCGAGAGAAGTGTAAATAACCACGGTGTCTTTAGAAAAGACGGGTTGGGCCGGAAAAAGAAAGGCAACAGCAATCAGGATAAAAAATGGACTGAACTTTTTCATACAACATCCTCCTTTTACAGTTTTGGTATTGATGGCCAGGTGACAAATAAAACTCTGCACGTCTGAAACTACTGGATTAATAAAGTAGGGCTACATTGTACTGCTATTGCTGGTAGTTTGTCCTGCGGACTGGATAAAAACAAAAACCAAGAAGAATTGTACTGTAAAATCATTGTGGTTTACAATAAAAGCACGATAGAATTTATTGATGATATTTGCAACTAAAGTTTTTGCTTAATTGTGAAATTATACCGGTTTCAGCACTGTAAAAAAACCGGTCAGTTGAATCGAAGGGAATCGTGGTTGGAAGGTAAAAAGATTTTTTTTTTCTGTGCTCTCTGTATCCTCTTAGGTGAGAGAATGTAGCTTTTGGGTTGCGATCTTCAGTCCCGTCTTGGTGTATAAGGTCACCTTGCAAAATTAATTTTTGCAAGGTGCCCATAAGAGAGTGTTGTCCGGAAGGATTTTAAGGGGGGCACTGCAGCAGGGCTGCTATTTTTTCATCATCCATCGCCCCGAGATTATTGAGTATGAGATCAGCACGGGTAAAATTATGCCCTCTGGTAAATTCGTTGGGGATTGCCACTCCATACATAGCTGCATTTTTGGCACTGTTAAGGCCGTGTTCCGAATCCTCAAAGGCGACACATTCATGGGGTGCTAAACTCAATTCCTGCTGAACTTTCAGGTAGATTTCCGGATCAGGTTTTCTCCGCCTGACCATATCTCCGCCAATGATCAATTCAAAAAAGATGTCCAGCTGGTGTGATTTTAACAGAGCCAGGATCTCTTTTTTATGGGATGAGGATGCGAGTGCCAGGCGAAAGGTTCCATGGTAGCGGGTGATGATTTCCCGGGCACCGTCAAAGAGTTTAACTTCCGGGATAAGATCCATATAGATCGCCTGTTTTTCTTTTACGATCTGGGGAATAGTTTTCTCAATTTTCTCTTTTGTGATATAATCACCGGCAACTTTTTCATTACTGGTGCCAACAAAAGTCATAAATGTTTCAAGGGAGAATTCGGCAACGCCATTGCTGGCTAATGTCTCCTTCCAGGCACGGTAATGGAGGAGCTCGGTGTTGGCCAGTGTCCCGTCAAGGTCAAAAACTAGTGCTTTAATCATTGTTTTTGCAGGTGGTTTTGTGCTTTTTTTGCAACTTCTCCTGTCATTCGTAATACTTTCAGAGCCAGGTCGTGAGGAAGGGAACCGGTGCCGCAGGAAGGAGCTATAAAGGTCTGCTCCATCAGCTGTTTTTCTGTAAAACCAAAGGTTGAGAGTAATTTTAGCTGGTCTCTCCACATTGAAAAAAGCTCATTACTGTTCACCTTTTCGATAATCAGAGGATCACCTGTTGGAATAATACCCCAGGCAAGAAAACCTCCACGACTGAGAAAATCGATAAGCTGATCCTTGAAGAGAATAAAATTATCAAAATAAAAATAGGCATCGAAGCTGATAATATCAGTGTTCGAGCCGAGTACCGGTGCCCAGTCACCATTGGCACAGATGTGTACTCCGGTAATACCTCCGCCTGCATGTATGCTGGCAATCATCTCTGTTACTGCATCTGAGACCATTTCTCTTGAGACTCCCATAAATGCACTGGATCCAAAGCTGACAATGCCCGGTTCATCAACAAAGATTATGGGCGGTGTATCACCGGTAAACCGTTTCAGTTCTGCCGCCTGCCAGCGCCCTTTGAGGGCAAGCAGTTTGATAAGCATATCTCTGAGGTTATCATCGAAAAAGATAGATCGTTTATGCTGGTCCATTACTCCGATGCCGGTTGTCATAGGACCGGTAACTTGTCCTTTCAGGGTGATAAATGGATGGTTGTTCCCTTCAAGCATATCAGTAAAGGCGTAAAACCCTTTTGCGGTATCAGTTTTTAAACCAAATCTGGAGTCCTTCAGAAGGGTAGGATCTTCAATAACCTTGAGGTATTCTTCATAAAAGGATGCCATTTCTTCAACAAAACCATCAGATTCCGTATCTATCCAGTACCTTCCCCCTTCATCACGTAGACCGGGAAAGCCGGAGAGAAACTGGCGGACCATTCCTTCTCCCGGCAGTTTTGGCAGTTGCGGCCAGAGGGGAACCTCAGGAGTGTGCCTGAGTATAGTCTCTACTGCTTCAATATGGTTTTTTACCGGCAGGCTGCCTATCAGGACAGGCAGGCATCCAGGTTTGAATAGTGCGGCCATGGTACTTATCCAACCATTTTAAAATCCCGATTTATTCGGGCTTGTATTTTTTATACGTTTAAAAACTCAGCTACTACCGAATCTCAGCAACCCACTTTTGCTGTCAGACGTCAAACCTTTTTCAGGCCAATCTGCTGGTTTCTGATATTTGTTACAATAAAATAACCGGTATCAAGTAATCTGGAATTCCATCTGCATTTGAAACGAACCTGGTGGCCTAAGGCAATTTTGCGTGAGCGGAAAGAACTCAGAGGCATCTCAATACCGATACCTTCCGGCGAGATATCGCGAAGGTTCACATCGAGGCTTTTATCGTCTCTTGTGATCATCTGAACTTTACCAAGATGAGGTGTTCTTGGCTTGGATCGTCGATTAAACATACATCTGACAATTTCGTTGCATTTATGGCACCGGATATTTTTTCTGCGCAGATTTGGTGGAAGAGCGGAATTCCTTCTTGCACCACATGATGGGCATTTAAATTGGATACGATTATTGACAATATTGAAATTTCGGGTTTTCCCCATACTGTTCCTCCTCCGGGCAGGTGGTCATGGATTAAGAACCATTTGTTTATCATATCCTGCTTTTACATCTTGTTCAAATTTAAATTCGGTCAACAGGTAGCGGCAAAGGCGGGCAGTCGCCTTCGGTCTCATGTTCTGTTTCATCTGAACAGGGTAAAAAGAGGTTTTGAGGCAGGGAAGCAACCCGACTGATCAGTTTTCGGACTTGTGTTAACCTCTATTTTCTTTTAATCTCGTTTTGGTAGTAAATGTTAGTGCCTTACTCCGTAAAAGCTGTAATGAAAAACAAGAAAATTTAAAGTGCTATTAGACTTGTTTGGTCAATGTCAGCAACAGGGCACTTATCCAAGCATCTTCAAACTCCGATTTATTCGGGTTAGAGACAGTTCTAGCTGATAATATTTTTCAGGAGCTTAATATGAACCGTTGGGAATGTGGTGTGTGCGGCTATATACATGAGGGTGATGAGAGACCGGAGAAATGCCCTGTTTGTGAGGCTCCGGGTGAAAGGTTTTCTGAAGTGTTGGTGGGTGGCAGTGATGGTGGTCTGAAATCAGAAGAAACAAAATGGAAGTGCACGGTCTGTGGTTATATTCACACCGGAAGTGAGCCGCCTGAAACCTGTCCCGTCTGCGGTGCCTCCGCCGATAAGTTTGAAGAATTG
>JAFDME010000076.1 GCA_019306075.1 Deltaproteobacteria bacterium
CCTCTTTCGCACGGGTGTCGACAAATATGGTATACGCGGGGTCAACCCTGCCAAGCAGTTTGTAGCTATCTTCATCTGCAGCCCGACGATATACCCGGTAACCGCCAATATCGGCAGCACCGCTTTTATCCCAGAAAATCTTTATTCCTCCGCTGGTCCATACTGCGGTCACTCCCGCAGGAGGCAGGGGAGGAGTCCTGTCAACCGGCATCGAGGCTATATCGTCACTGATGCCGCCTGCGACAACCTCATCGCCGTGAACCACCAGGCTCTGCACGGTATAAAAATATTTCTGCCCGTTGCGTACCTGCGGATCCACATAGTGCGTACCACTGAGAGGTTTGCCGATTTTCTCAAAATTCTTTCCGCCTGCACTGCGAAGAACCTGATAATCAGGCGGCATCTCCAGCACCTTGCCGTCAAGGCGCATGGTCACAGGATTCCAGCTGAGAGTAATCTCACCATCCCCCGCGACAGCTGTCAGATTTTCAGGGGCCGCTGCAGGTTCAAACCAGGTAAAGGAAATGATATTTGAATCATCGCTTGATGCCCACCAACTGCTTCGGGAGCGAATTTTAAAGAAGTATTTATAACCGGATTTCAACAGGGATGACTCGTAAGTTCCACTTCTCCTCGCCTCACTGTCAACCGTTACCCCTCCCTCAATTTCAATCGGATCGGCAAAAGGAATCGGACAGCTCCCGCAATATTTATCAAGGGGTATCTCCGCCCTGAAAAGTTCAAAGGACCGGATATTGGAAAGTGAAGATCCTTTGATCGTTTCAACGGGATACGACCAGTCAAGCCTGATACCCTTATCATTCACAGTATAGCGTAAATCAGCAATTGCCTGTGGTACCACGCTTTCCGGGGGTACAGGTCTGTTTTTATAACCACACCCGGCCATAAATAAGAGAAACGCAGCCAGAAGAAATAGTCCGGAAATCCTCACCTTGTTTACACTTGTCATTACACAATCCCCAATTTTTTTTCCGCCTCACCAACCGCTTCTTTAACTCTCAGAAGAGAAGTACCTCCAGTGGCTATCCTGCTGTTTACAGATCCCTCCACACTAAGCACCTTAAAGACGTCCTCACCGATCACCTCTGAAAACCGGGACAGTTCCTCCAGGCTCAGATCCTCCAGCTCACACCCTTTTACCAGACAAAAGGCAACTGCCCGGCCAACGATACCGTGCGCTTCCCTGAAAGGTATATCTTTCAGTACCAGGTAATCCGCCAGATCAGTTGCAGTGATAAACCCGGTAGCGGTTGCCTCCTTCATACGCTCTGTCTTAAAGCTGAGGTTAGCCAGCAGCTCAGCCATGATAGCAAGGGAAGAAGATACCGTATCCACAGCATCAAACACCGGCTCCTTATCCTCCTGCAGATCCCGGTTATAGGTGAGCGGCAATCCTTTTACCAGGACAAGAAGAGCAGTCAGGCTGCCGACAACCCTGCCGCTTTTGCCCCTGATAAGCTCTGGAATATCCGGGTTTTTCTTCTGGGGCATGATGGAAGAACCGGTACAGAATTTATCTGATATATCGACAAAAGAGAACTCCTGGCTGGACCAGAGCACCAGCTCTTCCGACAGCCTGGAGAGATGGAGCTGTATCATGGTGCAACCAGCGGTAAATTCTATGGCAAAATCACGATCTCCCGCACTGTCCATGGAATTTGCCGTCACACCGTCAAAGTCGAGTATTTCCGCCACCTGCTCCCGATCAATGGGAAGACCGGTGCCGGCGAGAGCCGCGGAGCCGAGAGGAGAGAGATTCATCCGTTTTCTGCAGTCGACCATACGGAATCTGTCTCTTGCGAACATCTCATAGTAGGCCAGCATATGATGCGCTATCTGCACCGGCTGGGCCCTCTGCAAATGGGTATAGCCGGGCATGGTCCTGCCCAGATATTCCCGGGCAAGGGCAACAAAAGCCCTGTTTATATGATCAAGCAGCTCAATAATCCGTATGCATTCATCCCGCAGGTACATCTTAAAGTCGAGCGCTATCTGGTCATTCCTGCTGCGGCCACTGTGCAGCTTGGCCCCTGCCGGCCCGATACGATCAATCAGTGCCTTTTCGATATTCATATGAATATCTTCCAGCTCCGATTTAAACTGGAATGTTCCTGCCTCTATCTCCCTGCCGATCTCCGCAAGGCCAGTGTCAATTGCCTGCAGTTCGTCCGGGGAGAGAATCCCCTGGCCAGCGAGCATCACCGCATGGGCCCTGGAACCGGCAATATCATATTTATAGAGACGGGAGTCATAATGAATGGAGGCTGTAAAAGTTTCCACCGAAGCAGCGGTCCCCTCCGCAAAACGCCCTCCCCAGAGCTTTTTTGATCCGCTCTTTTCCTTATCAGTCATAATAGTTGGCGATCCTTCCCTCAAGTCCACTCTTCTGCAGAGCATTGATCTTCAAACGCAACCCGTTAAGACGGATAAAACCGGTGGCATCAGACTGATCATACACATCATCTTCTTCAAAGGTGGCGAAATTTTCCTGGTAAAGGGACTGAACCGACTTGCGGCCCACCGCCGTGCAGTTACCCTTGTACAATTTCATCCGTACAACGCCGTTAACCGTCTTCTGACTTGCATCCATGGTGGTCTGCAGCAGCTCTCTTTCAGGGGAGAACCAGAAACCGTTATAAACAAGATCCGCATAACGCTGCACCAGGGAGTCCCTGATACGCATCACCTCGCGGTCCATGGTGATCGTCTCCAGCGCCAGATGCGCCTCCCTCAAAAGGGTCCCTCCCGGCGTCTCATAAACCCCGCGGGATTTCATGCCGACGAAACGATTTTCAACCAGGTCAAGGCGCCCGATGCCGTTAGCTCCCGCAAGCTCGTTGAGCCGCAGAAAAAGCGGCAGGGGATCCATTTTTTTCCCGTCCAGACCGATGGGGTCACCGTTTCTGAATTCAACCTCAAGGTAGGTCGATTTATCAGGTGCCGCCTCCGGGGAGACGGTCAGCTGGTACATTCTCTCCTCCGGCTCAGTCCACGGATTCTCCAGCATGCCCCCCTCAAAACTGATATGAAGCAGGTTCTCGTCAGAGCTGTACGGGTTTTCCCTGGTAACCGGAACAGGAATTTCATGGTCCCTGGCAAATTCAACCAGCTTCTGCCTCGAATTCAGATCCCAGGTCCGCCATGGCGCAATGATTTTCAGAGTTGGGTCAATGCCGATGTAGGCCAGTTCAAAACGGACCTGGTCATTGCCTTTTCCGGTGGCCCCGTGACTGACGGCGTCGGCGCCCTCCTCCCTGACAATCCGGATCTGCTCTTTGGCAATAATTGGCCGTGCCAGGGAAGTTCCAAGGAGATACGTCCCCTCATAAATGGCATTGGCACGGAAGGCGGGAAAAATATAGTCTTCAACAAATTCCTGCTGCAGATTAGAGATAATTACCTTTTCCGCACCGGTGGCCATCCCCTTTTCCCGTACTGCGTCCCAATCCTCTTTCTGCCCGATATCAGCAGCATAGGCTATAACAGGGCAATTATACTCCTCACCCAGCCATTTTAAAATTACCGATGTATCCAGGCCGCCGGAATAGGCCAGCACTATTTTTTCTACACTCATTCACAACCTCTGTTTAGTACCTTACCCCAGAACTTCTGCAATAAAAAACAAGAAATAGGAGAAGATCGTTTAAAATTATATGGTTGAATATGCTTCCATGGTACTTATCCAAGCATTTTAAAGTTCCGATTTATTCGGGTTAGTTTGTTCATTTTACAACCGATTCCTGCACCTCACCCGCAGGAGAGTGCGGAGGAAGGTTACCCATTACATAATAAAGTGGCGATTTGCAAAGCATTTCAAGATTGAAATGTATCAACCCCGTCTCAATAATCACTCAATACATCTGCCAACCCATCGAGAAAAGTATCAATCTCCTCCCGGGTGACAATCAGGGGCGGGACAAAACGAAGAACAGCGTTGCCGGCAAAGTTCATCAGAAAACCTCTGTCAAACATACTGTTGACAATATCCGTACCTGCGTCAATACCCTCTTCAGTTAACATCAGCGCCAGAATCATGCCAAGCCCTCTCACCCCTGAGAGCAGAGAGGGATATTCTGCAGCAAGTTTCTGCAGTTCTCCACGAAAATAATCTCCCCTTACCATCACATCTTCAAGAAAACCATCTTCGGTCAGCACTCTCATGGTCGCCACAGCAGCGGCTGATGCCACAGGATTACCGCCAAATGTGGAGGCGTGGGTGCCGGGTACAAACGATTGGGCAATTTCAGCAGTGGTAAGCATTGCGCCGATGGGCAGCCCATTGCCAAGTGCCTTGGCCAGGGTCATGATATCAGGTGTCACCCCCAGCTGTTCATAGGCAAAAAGAGTTCCCGTCCGCCCAAGGCCGGTTTGAATTTCATCAAAAATAAGCAGAAGATCATGGTTGTCACAGAGTGCTCTGATCCCCGCCAGATATTCGCGCCCGAGAGGCCTCACCCCTCCCTCTCCCTGCAGAGGTTCACAGAGTATGGCACAGGTCTTGCCGCTGACCATTTTTTCCAGTGCCGCCAGGTCATCAAAAGGCGCATGACAAAAACCTTCCGGCAGCGGTTCAAATCCCCGATGAAACTTAGGCTGACCGGTGGCCGCCACGGTTGCCAGGGTCCGCCCGTGAAAAGAGCCTGAAAGGCTGATAATTTCATATCGCCCCTCACCGGCATGGATACGGGCAAGCTTGATGGCAGCTTCATTTGCCTCCGCACCGCTGTTGGCCATAAATATTTTATCAGCAAAGGAGCGACCCACAAGAATCTCCGCCAGTTCGGTCTGGGGTTCAGTATAGTACAGGTTGGAGACATGAACAAGTCTGGCTGCCTGAGACTGTATGGCAGCAGTCACTTCCGGGTGGCAATGGCCAAGACTGCAGACCGCGATACCGGAAAGAAAATCAAGGTACTCCCTGCCGCTGCTGTCTGTCAGCCTGCACCCTTCACCTTTCACCATGGCCGCCGGATATCTGGCATATGTCCCTATGAAAACCTTATCCGCTCTCTCCTTCAGTAGTGCATTCCCGCTGGCCATCAAAATATCTCCGTTCCAACACCTTCCGGTGTAAACATTTCCAGTAAAATCGAGTGCTCTACCCGACCATCAACAATATAGGTTTTGGATACACCACGACGCAGGGCATCCTGGCAACAGCGGACCTTGGGTATCATTCCACCCGCTACCGTCTCATCCTCAATCAGTTTTTCCAGATCTCCCGCAGGCAATGTAGTGATAAGCCGACCGTCCTTATCATTTACTCCGGGGACGTCGGTGAGTAGAATAAGTTTTTCCGCCGACAACTCTCCTGCAATAGCTCCCGCCACAAGATCGGCATTAATATTGAAGGCCTGGCCCTCTTCCCCCACACCTACCGGCGCTATTACCGGAATGAAATCCTCGCGGCTGAGACTTTGCAGGACACCGGGATTAATGTGGGTCACCTCACCAACCTGACCCAGATCAATAAGCTCGGGGGGAGTGGCTCCCTGATCTTCATCCTTCCTGCTCACCTTCATTTTTCTGGCACAGACCAGGTCCCCGTCACGGCCGGAGAGACCGACAGCATTTCCTCCACAGTGATTGATCAGGCCAACGATCTCCTTATTCACCTTGCCGACCAGGACCATCTCAACCACATCCATGGTTTCACCATCGGTAACACGCATCCCCTGAACGTAGCTGGGCTGAATATCAAGACGATCAAGCAGCCTGTTAATCTGGGGGCCGCCGCCATGGACAATGATCGGATTGATTCCAACCTGCTTGAGCAGTATCACATCAAGGGCAAACTGCCTCTTCAGATGGTTGTCCACCATGGCGTGACCGCCATACTTAATCACAATGGTTTTACCCCTGAATTCCTGCATATAGGGCAGAGATTCAATTAACACCTTTGCTTTTTCAATACTTTTCCTTACATTTTTAACCATATCGGATACAGCCGGAATGCAGACCGGTCTTCCATCTGTTTTAAATTGGATTTTAACACCATATTCCACCGTAACCAGGCAGAAGAAACGAAAAAATATTGTACTGACTCGAATAAGTTAAGTAAAGTAGTATTGTGGAGCCCCGGGAACTATTCAACCACACGCAGTCTTTACATTTGCAGACCATTAAGCTACCATGGACTCGATAGAATACATTAAATCTCAGATCACTCGCCGGACGGAGTAAGCCGATGAAAAATCCGCACCATTTTCTTCTACGATTCAATATAATTACCGCTTTTTGTATGTTGTTTCTTATTCATACAGTTCTCCCCGTTTCAGCCAAACCAATCCATATAGAGGCTGACCATATGACATCCACCGAAAAAACCGATTCTGTACTTTTCGAAGGCGACGTGGACGCCAAACAGGGTGATGTCCGTATTCGAGCTGACAAGATGACTGTTTTTTACAGTAAAAAACAGGCGAAAACAAAAAAGAAAAAGGCAGGCAAGTCATCTCAGCAAGTCGAAAAACTTGTCTGTATCGGCAACGTGGAAGTCACTAAAGGGGAATGGCTGGGAACCGGAAAAAAAATGATCTATCTCGCCAAAGACCAGCAGATTATCCTCCTTGATAACGCCAAGGCGTGGCAGGGCCAGAACATGGTTGCCGGCAATAAGATAATCTACTATATCGGCCAGGGACGCTCAGAAGTGATTGGCGGCAAAACATCAGCAACTGTCGCCGACAAGGGCAAAAAGGGAAAGAAAAAATCTCGGGTCAATATGACCATAATGCAGAAATAATGTCACTGCTTGAAACCAGAAATATCGTAAAACATTACGGCCCCCGTACAGTCGTTGACGGAGTCAGCCTGCAGATAAACTCGGGTGTGGTGGTTGGTCTGCTGGGACCAAACGGTGCCGGAAAGACAACCTCGTTCTACTCCATAGCCGGCTTTATTCGCCCGGACAGCGGCAACGTTATCCTTGACGGAGAGGTGATAACCAATCTGCCCATATACAAAAGGGCGCTCAAGGGCATATCCTATCTTGCCCAGGAACCATCTGTTTTCAAAAAACTGACTGTAGAGGAAAATGTCAGGATCATTCTGGAACCCCTCGGTCTCAGTAAAAATGAGATAAAAAACCGTATTGATGAACTGCTGGATGAGCTCGGAATAGAATATCTCAGACATAACAAAGGGCACGCCCTGTCCGGGGGAGAGCGGAGAAGGGTGGAAATTATGCGTGCACTCTCCACAAAGCCGAGATTCATCCTCCTGGATGAACCCTTTGCCGGTATCGACCCTCTGGCCGTCAATGAACTGCAAAAACTCATTCAGAATTTGAGAGAAAAGGAGCTGGGAATCCTCATATCTGATCATAATGTGAGAGAAACTTTGCAGGTTTGTGACTTTGCCTATATTATGAATGAAGGACAAATTCTCACAAGCGGTGTGGCCGATGATATCATCGAGAGTGAAGTGGCAAGAAAAATGTACCTCGGTGAAAACTTCAGCATGTAGCTCATGCCTGACAGGCAGAAAGGTTATTTAGGTTGAAGACTGTTAGGCTGTTAGGGGATATAATTTGTTTTTTATTACAGAAGTTCCGGAGTAAGGCACTAACCCGAATAAATCGAAATTTTAGAATGCCTGGATAAGTGCCTTGATGCTGGTATCCACCAAATTGGTTTAATAGCATTTAATATTCTCATGTTTTTAATCTCAGCTTTTACAACATAAGGCACTAATGGCCCTCGAACTCAGACAACAGCTTAAGCTTGCACAGAAACTGGTAATGACGCCCCAGTTGCGTCAGGCCATAAAGCTGCTCCAGCTCAACAGGCTCGAACTCTCTACTGCCCTGCAGGCCGAAATTGAGCAGAATCCAGCCCTGGAAGAGGACCTTACTGCCGAGGACACCGGAGAGAACCTGCAGGCCCTCTCCTCGACAACAGAACGGGACACCCGGACTGACAAAGAGCAGGATATTACCGAAAGGGTGGAAGTTACTGACACTATGAACGAGGTCAACTGGGAAGATTACGCCAATAATTTTGACAGTAACTTCTCTTTTGCCCATGAGACTCCGCCCGCTGACGCACCATCTCAATTCGAATTTATTTCGGAAAAACCGGGTCTCATGGCCTATCTCATGTGGCAGCTCGCCCATTGCGATCTGGATGAGAAAGAGATGGAAATAGCACTCTTCATTGTCGGCAACCTCAACAGGTACGGCTTTCTGGAGATTAACCTGACACAGGCTGTGGAAGAGACCGGCTGTTCCCTGGATGATGCGGACTATGTCCTGGAGGTGATCCAGGATCTGGATCCACCGGGTATTGCAGCAAGAGATGTCAGCGAATCCCTTTTTCTCCAGCTGGAACGTCTGGGGAAAGAGAACTCTCTTGCCGCTATCATTGTACAGCATCACCTGCCGCTGTTGGTAACGCGCAACTTCAAGGCACTCAGCAAAGCTACAGGGCGAAAGAGGCTGGAAATCGGCAGGGCAATTGACTTCATAACCTCGGAGCTTTCCCCGTTTCCGGGACTCCCCTATGCCACAGAGAATACCAACTACATCGTCCCTGACGTCTATGTGGAAAAAATTGATGGTGAATATGTAATCCGGCTCAATGACGATGATCTTCCCCGGCTCAAACTCTCCACCCATTATCAGGAGCTGCTGAAAGATGGGCAGAAGATGGAAAAATCTTCCAGACACTATATCAGCGAGAAACTGAGAAACGCGGACTGGTTTATAAAGTCCCTTTATCAGAGACAACGGACCATCTATAAGGTTATGGAGAGCCTGCTCAGGTTCCAGCATGACTTCTTCGAACATGGTCCACGCCATCTGCGTCCCCTCATCCTCAAAGATGTTGCCGACGATATTGAGATGCATGAGTCCACCGTCAGCCGGGTAACATCCAATAAGTACGTGCACACTCCCCAGGGTATCTACGAACTGAAATACTTTTTTTCCACGGCCATTCCCAGAACCGATGGGGATGCGCTGGCTGCGGAGTCCGTCAAGGTCAGAATCAAAAGAATGATCGAGGAAGAGGATCAGGCAAAACCGCTTAGTGACAACTCCATCACCAAAAAATTGGCTGCAGAGAGTATTAAAATTGCCAGAAGAACCGTCGCAAAATACAGGGATCAACTAAAAATTCTGCCGGTAAAACACCGCAGACATGCCAAATCTCCTTCATGAGCCTTCTCGAAAGAGTTTTTTATTTCCACCAGGAAGTGCAGAAAGCTCATTTTCCTAATTCGAGAACACTTGCAGCCCATTTTGAAACCTCCGTTGCAACCTCGAAAAGAGACATCGTTTATCTCAGGGACAGACTGCTTGCCCCGCTCTCGTTCGACCATGATAAAAACGGTTACTTCTATAAAAAGGAGAGCTTTATCCTGCCCTTCGAAGACAGCCCCGGAATTGTTTTCCTCCTCACGATGTTAAATAAACTGGCAGGGGAAGCCGGACTGGGAGAGCTCCCCGAAGTGAAACAGCTTGAGGGCCGGCTCTCTTCCATGATCTCTTCCGACTACGGCAAACTCGTTGACCGCATCTCCTGTGAATGGATTGAGGTGGAACCCATTGACCACCGGATTTTTGCATCGCTGACAGAGGGCATTGTTGAAGACAAAACAGTGAAAATCCTCTACCGATCCCTGAAAGGAGAAAACAGTTCAAGAGAAGTGGCCCCCCGGCGAATCATCAACTACCAGGGACGCTGGTACCTGCTTGCCGACTGCCGGCTTCGCCGAGCCAGCCGTCTTTTCCACGTGGCCCGGATCCGCAGGGCAGAGGTTACCGGAAGAGCCATGCCATCAGACCCCTGCCCGGAACCGGAACTGCTGCTCCAGTCATTTGGAATATTCGGGGGTCCCCCTCTCTGTCATGCCCGGATTCTCTTTACCTCCACTGCCGCTGAACTGGTGCGTCACCAGCACTGGCACAGGGATCAGACAATAGAGGAGGTTGATGAAGGGTTGTGTCTCAGCTTACCGGTCAGTGACTACAGGGAAATAACCATGAAAATCCTGCAGTACGGGGCCATGGCCAGGGTCATTAGTCCGCCGGAGCTGAAACAGAGGGTGGAAGATGAAATTCTGTCAATGGCCCGGCACTGTGATTTCATGGGTCATCCTGCATGATGGCTCCATTTACAGAGTAAGACACTAAAGTTAAAAGACCGTCCCACGGAGATTTCCATGTTCAGACCAGTACATCATTTCAGGCGGCTCACCACCATTGCCATTCTCTGCGCGGTCACAGGGCTCAGCTCCTGCGCGTCCCTTATCTCTTCCACTTTTGTCGATCCCGCTGTAGAGAATCTGAAACAGCAGACAGACCTGGAACTTGTCTGCGAGGGCGCACCAGCCTACCTGCTGATGATTGACAGCATGATCGCCTCTTCACCTGAAAACAAAAAGCTGCTGCGCACCGGCAGCCAGTCATACAGCGCCTATTCGGCGGCATTATCCGAATGCACCGGAACAGATGAGAGAATAAGCGCAATCACTGAGAAGGCACACCTGTACGGGATCCGCCTTCTCAGCCGTTTCCTGCCCATGGACACGATGAATGGAGAGGAATTTGACGAACAACTGGCGAAATTGAATAAAAACGATGTACCTTTTGTTTTCTGGGGCACCTTCGGCTGGATAAGCTGGGTCCAGGCACAGCGGGGTTCGCCCGCCGCCATGGCAGATCTTGTCCCCATCGAAAAGATAATGTCCCGTTTGCTGGAGCTTGACGATGGCTATGAGGGGGGATCAATACACCTCTTCTTTGGTGGATATTATGCGGCCAAGCCCGTCCTTTTCGGCGGCAAGCCCGGGCTCAGCAAAATCCATTTTGAAAAGGCCCTTAACCTTTCAAAGAGACGGTTTCTGCTGATCCAGACGACCTACGCGGCTACTCTGGCCAGACAGCTCCAGAACCGGGAACTTCACGACCAGCTGCTGCAGGAGGTGCTCAGCTTCCCCCTTGACAGTGCCCCCGAATTTGCTTTAAGTAATCGAATCGCAGTGAAAAGGGCTCGTCGTCTTTTAGCTGATGATTACTTTGCAGAATAACCGGTACCATCACGCGGCAGCGTTTGTCCGTCTGCTTTCACAGGGAGGCGGACATACTCTGCCGGAACCGGGAAAACCTACAATCAGGATTTTATCCAGGTGAGACTATGCAACGTATAATTTCTCTGCTGTTTACTCTGCTCCTTGTAATGGTAATTGACAGCAGTGGAGCTCTGGCAAAAACAAAATATCTCTTTAAAATCGGCAGCCTTGCTCCCAGCGGCTCGGTATGGGCCCTGCAGTTTGACAAGTTTGCGGCCGAGGTTAAAGAAAAAAGTAATGGTGAGGTCGGCTTCCGGAGCTATTCCGGAGGAGTGATGGGAGACGACCAGGCGATGTACAGGAAGATGCGGGTCGGCCAGCTTCAGGGCGGAGGCTTTGCCATGACGGGCATAGGAAAGGTTGTACCCGATTTTCGTGTACTGGGGACACCCTTTCTTTTTGATTCTTATGCCGAGGTCGACTACGTGATCCGGGGACTGCTGCCGACATTTATCAAAGAATTTCGACAGAAAAAACTTGAGATTATATCCCTCTCGGAGGTCGGTTTCATCTATG
>JAFDME010000306.1 GCA_019306075.1 Deltaproteobacteria bacterium
TTGGTAAAGGTATGGTGCAAGTTTGTCTGCACTTCTGTGACGTGTTGCTGCCAAGTATGCAGTACCAGCGTTGTGTGGAGATGGCTCGATGCTATCGATGCGAGCGTCTTCTGGCAAACCTTTAGGCGTTACTAGCGTCCAATTCTTGCCGTCATCTTTCGAAATGTGAACCAGACCATCGTCAGATCCAGCCCATAAAACGCCTGCCTTCACTGGTGACTCTGCCAGGGCGAATATCGATGCGTATGTTTCCTGCCCCGTTGTTTCTGGTGTCAATCCACCGGCCCTTACAAGTTTTTCAGGTTCAGCACGTGTCAAATCAGGACTGATCTTCTCCCAACTCTGACCTTCGTCGCGAGTGCGAAAAACAAACTGAGCTGCAGCATAAATTGCATTTGAACCATGTTGAGAAACAACGAGAGGTGCGTGGTAGTTAAATCGATATTTTCGATCTTTGGAACTCGCACCAAACGCCAATTCCGGCATCAAAACGTTGGAATGCGCCGCCACCTGCCATAGACAGCGCTGCAGAACTATAAACTACATCAGGATCACCAGGCTTTACTATAGCGTAACCACTCTCGCTCGTGTTGACGATCTCTGTATCGTGATACGAGATCCCGTTATAGGTCTTACCTGCACTGGGCACAGAGAATCCGACAAGATCTTGTGCGTTACCGTAGAGACGATAGGGAAATTGATCATCCACATCAACACGATAAAAAGCTGTGGTCGGTTGGTTGTACATTGAAGACCATGACTTACCGCCGTTGAAAGAGACTCCTGCACCTCCGTCGTGTCCCAGAATCATTCGCTCCGGGTTATTGGCATCGATCCACACGTCCTGGCAGTCGTCATGCGGCGCCCCGACTACCGTAAATTTACGACCGCCGTCAGTGGACTTCGATAGCCTGATGTTATTGACCCAGAGCGTATCCGGCTCCGCACCGGCAACGATCCTGCTGAAGTAGAATGGACGATTCTGTATGCTTGGATTGTCCGACAGCATCTCCCAGGTTGCACCGCCATTCTTGGATCCGTAGAGACCTCGTCCCTCTTCGGCTTCCAACAAGGCCCAAACTTGAGATGGGTTGGCTGGTGAAACTGCAATACCAATTCTGCCGAGGACACTATCCGGCAAGCCGGGGTTTTTAGAAATATCCTTCCATGTATCGCCACCGTCTGTCGATTTCCAGATTCCGCTGTCGGGACCTCCACTTTTGACTGTCCAGAATTTACGATCGAACTGATAAATGGCAGCGTAGAGGATACTCGGATTGCTAGGATCCATCACCAATTCGATAGGCCCTGCCTTGTCGCTCTTGTAAAGGATCTTCTTCCAGGTTTTTCCACCGTTTAGCGAACGAAAGACACCACGTTCTTCATTTGGGCCAAAAGCATGTCCAAATGCCGCCACATAGACGATATCAGGATTCGTTGGATGAACAACTATCCGGGGTATGTGACGTGTATCCTTTAGTCCGATATTTTCCCAGGTTTTCCCGGCATCTACTGATTTATAGACTCCGTCTCCCCAGGAAACGTCATTACGCATGTTTCCCTCACCGGTACCAACATAAATTACATCGGGTTTAGACTGCGATACAGCAATGGCACCGATTGATCCCGAAGTGAAGAAACCATCGGAGATATTCTCCCAATACTGTCCACCATCCGTGGTTTTCCACACCCCGCTGTATGCATTTCCAGAGTAGAATACCGCGGGCTTCGTGGGGTGTCCTGCAACTGCGGACACGCGCGAACCAACATCTGGACCAATATTTCGCCAATGAAGTGCATTTAGGCTATCTGCTGCAACAGACTTAGTTGAGAGGGACACAACTTGAGTTTGCTTATTTTGTGCAGGCAATGATTTACTTTCTTCACTTGCTTGTGCTGCTGCACCTAGTAATACCAGAGCTAAAACAGTAGAACCAATGATTTTTTGAGTCATATTTTTCATTCTTTTCCTTTATATATGAGTTTAAAAACACATCAGAACGCTTTTTTAAACGTTCCAATCTACTTTTTAAAACGTAAACCTGGCTCTTAAGCCCAGCTGTACCATACTGGATTCTGTCGGGTAGAGTGCAGGGTCTTTAAAATATTGAATATCTGGCGTGAGTGCAATACTTTTTGCGATTTGAATACGGTAAAAAAGTTCTGCTGTAACCTGCTCCCGAAGTGCTTCATCAGAAGGATCAGACCAGTTAATACCAAAACCCAGTAAGTCAGATGTGTCACTCATATAGTGACCAAACCCGGCACTTAAACTCTTTTGCATTAGTCCTGCACCACCTTTTGAGTACCCACCGCGAAGATAGGGCATCCAAGAGTCATCTATGAGCCAAGAAGCAGAAAAGTTTGCACCCCAACCTTCTGGTGAAGCATTAAACGTAGAGTGTTCATCAACATGCCATAGAGTCAGGTGTATGTTGTCAAAATAAACACGACTTTGTTCAGTGGTCCATCCAAGCTCAAAAGAGGTGAAAAATTCACCCTCTCCAAGTGTGTCAAAGCCTAATTCCTGAGCATCTGCATTGGCATCTATGATGTTTGCAATAGCGTAGAAATGTTCTCCAATCATCGTTGAACCAGCTACACCTAGCCCTTGGTTTGGTAAAAACATCGTAGGGTCAATTAAGAATGAAAGGTTTAAAAATGAGGTCATAGGATTGGACATACCGTAGATACCAAGGTAATCTGTCGGGTCAATGACTCCCACTATAAAATTACTTTTCCCCTCACGCAGTTGCTGTTTCCAAAAGAAGTTGGTCAGACCCCAACCGGAATCACTAAGCTCACCAAAAAGCGTACCACCAATTCCATAGTAACCTGCCGCAAAACCATAATTTTGTGCAGCATGGTAGTCTCCATAAGTATGACGGTTCTCAACCTTAAATATGAGGGTACCGGAGTTTGCAGAGTCCGCATTAAACGCTGTGTATGAACTATAAAGTCTTAATACTCCAGAAAAAGCATCTTTGTCTGTATTGCTTGGGTTGGCATGCAGGTATTCACTCTGATAATCCCCACCGATCTTCAAATGATGTTCTTTTTGCAGAGAAGTTTTCCAGTCATTGTAAGGTTTAAAAAAGGTATCAACTGACTCAGGTCTAAAAAATGA
>JAFDME010000077.1 GCA_019306075.1 Deltaproteobacteria bacterium
TGGATAAGTGCCATGGTGCTATATCATGGGCATATAATTTCAAAATACCTTTCTCAATTTCTTGTTTTTTATTGCAGAAGTACTGGAGTAAGGCACTAAAGATGCCTATAATAACCGGCAGAAAAAGAGGAAAAATATTACAATGGCACTTATCAAACGATCAGAACTGCTGAAACTGCTGAAAAAAGGGCGAGTTACATCCAACAGCCAGGTCTACCTTTTCTTTGGCGAACGATATCTTTGCCGCGAAACCGCTGATCTTCTGCAGAATGCGCTGCTCTATGAGAGGCAGGGAGTAGTCCATGCAATTGACAGTGAGCACGAAGAGTTTGACAAAACCCTGGCGAGGCTTGTAAGTCTCAGCCTGCTGCCGGGTCTGCAGATATACCGTGTGTCTAACTGTTTAATTTTCGGTGGAAAAAGCAACTCTTCCGGTGCTCTTCAGCCACAGCTTATCGATATTGCTATTGAGACCTTTAAGAAGGGATTACCGAAGAATAATATACTCATCATGGTCTCTGAATCAGTTGATAAACGGCAGCGGCTTTTCGCTTACCTGAAAAAAAACTGTACGGTAGTGGACTGCTCAGTGACAGCAGGAGCAGGAGCGGGAGCACAAAAGGAACAGAAGGAGATTTTGCGTGAAATGATGCTGAAAACCCTCCGGGGGTTCGGAAAAAAAATAGAGCCCCGTGCAGTCGAAATGTTTTTCGAACGAGTCGGTTTTCATCCGGCAGCGGTCGTCGTTGAAACGGAAAAACTGGCTCTTTACGCTGCCGATCGAAGTAGTATAACGTGTAAGGATCTTCAGGAGATGGTAGGTCACAGCAGGGAGGATGCCCTGTTCGAACTCACTGACGCCTTCAGCAAAAAACAGACCGGCAGAATGTTAACCCTGCTGGCCGGCTTACAGGATCAAGGCATACATGGACTGGCAATCCTCGCAGCTATGAGAAACTTCGTCAGAAAAATGCTTATATTCAGATCAATCCAGATGCAACCGACACCTCCCTGGAAAAAAGGGCTGAACGCAAATGAATTTCAAAATCACTATCTGCCCCGGCTACGTGAAGAAGGCGAATGGAATGAACTGCTCAAAGGGCACCCCTACGCACTGTTTATGACGTTTACCAGGGCTGCAGAATACAGTATCGGCAAACTGAAAAAGATAATGGAGTTGCTGCTGGAGGCTGAGTTCCGCCTTAAAGGTTCACCACTCCCACCGCAGCTTGTACTTGAGGATCTCTTTCTCACCATGCTGCACGGAGACCCGGGCAGTGCTGTTCCCAAAAACATCAAACCGTGATATATTGAAACCCACAGCGTCTCACAATCTGCCGCTTTCCATTACAAAATTTTAACCTTTTCAGTCAGGCAGTTCAGCTCACTCAATCATGGCAGAAGAAAAAAATAATTCTCAGGGTTCGGTCGCCACGGAAGATCATGTGGAAACCAAAGAACCACGCCTCTACAAAGTACTGCTCCACAATGATGACTACACCAGTATGGAATTTGTCATTTCCATACTGGTGACTGTTTTTCACAAATCTACCCATGACGCCACCCAAATAATGCTTAATGTTCATAATGAGGGTGTGGGGATAGCAGGAGTTTACACAAGAGAAATCAGTGAAACCAAAATTTCCACTGTCCATCAGCTGGCTCAAAAAAATGAATTCCCTCTTCGCTGTTCAATGGAGCTGGCGTGAAATTATTGACTAGCTCCTGGTGGGCATTGTTTCCAATTTTACCCGCCAGGAAAGCTGTCGACCCATTTTCAATCATACTTCTTTAATATTAAACGCAGACAACAAATATGCTGAGCAAAACATTAGAAAAATCCCTTATAAGGGCCATACGGGAAGCCAAAAATCACAATCATGAATATGTGACCATTGAGCATATGCTCTACGGCCTGCTGCATGACAGCCTCACCAGCTACATCATCACCGAATGCGGAGGATCGATAGAAGCTCTGAAAGAGAGACTTGAAAAGTTCTTTGTCATGGAGATCCCGAAACTGTCCCCCACGGGGGCAAGAGAACCAGCACATACCATAGCCTTTAACCGTGTCCTGCAACGGGCTGTTGCCCATGTCCAAAGCTGCGGAAAGCAGCAGGTGGACAGTGGAGATGTGCTGGTATCCATCCTTTCCGAAGATGAATCCCATGCCGTATATTTCCTCACCTCGGTAGGGGTCGGCAAGATGGCGGTAGTCAATTTCATCTCCCACGAGCTGCCGGCTGAAGGACTGCAGAAAGAACCACTCTCCTCGCCTCCAAAAAATCCGGAAACACAGCCGGCCACAAACGATGCCAAGATACTGGAAGAGTTTACCATCAATCTTGCGGATTATGCAGCAAAGAGAAAACTTGATCCCCTTATCGGACGCGGCCTTGAACTCAACAGAATTATGCAGGTTCTCTGCAGAAGAAAAAAGAACAATCCTCTGCTGGTTGGAGAACCCGGAGTCGGTAAAACAGCACTTGCGGAAGGACTGGCTCTGCGTATCCACGAAGACGGCCTGTCCCGGAATGACATGGGCAAAGCCCTCGTTCCCGATCTCCTCCAGGGCGTGGAGATCCATCTGCTTGATATGGGCAGTCTTGTTGCCGGGACAAAATACCGGGGAGACTTTGAAAAACGATTGAAAGGTGTCGTCTCTGCCATTGAGAAGAAAAAGAATGCCATCCTCTTTATAGACGAAATACACACCATTGTTGGTGCCGGAGCCACCAGCGGTGGATCAATGGATGCTTCAAACCTGCTTAAACCTGCCCTGCAAGCGGGTATCCTCCGCTGTATAGGGTCGACGACCTATGAGGAATATAAAAATCAGATTGAAAAGGACCGCGCTCTTTCCAGAAGATTTCAGAAAATCGATGTGGAAGAACCTTCGGTTCAGGACACCGGTCTGATCCTTCAGGGACTGCAGAGCAAATACGAGGATCACCACGATGTGAAATATTCCAAAGATGCCGTCAAGGCAATGGCGGAACTGTCTGACCGCTATATCAATGAACGTTTTCTGCCGGATAAAGCCATTGACGTGATGGACGAGGTCGGTTCATTCTTTCGCATGGAGGGGAAACAGGGCGCAACCGTTGAAATTGACGATGTGGAAAAAGTAGTCTCAAAGATTGCCCGGATTCCGGCAAGAAGAGGTTCCACCTCTGAGATTACCGAACTGAAAGAACTTGAAGCAAATCTGCAGAAAGTTGTTTTTGGGCAGAATGAGGCAATAGAATCGATCACGACAGCAGTCAAACGATCCAGGGCAGGACTCGGCAACCCTGATTCTCCCACAGGCAGTTTCATTTTTGCAGGACCGACAGGAGTGGGGAAAACCGAGGTTGCAAGGCAGCTCGCGGCAACACTCAACATCCACTTCGAACGCTTTGATATGAGCGAATATATGGAAAAACATGCGGTAGCTCGACTGATCGGCTCCCCCCCCGGATATATCGGTTTCGACCAGGGCGGGCTGTTGACCGAGGCTATTCGTAAGCATCCCTATTCAGTCCTGCTGCTTGATGAAATTGAAAAGGCACATCCGGACATCTTCTCGATCCTGCTGCAGATTATGGATCACTCGACGTTGACGGACAACTCCGGCAGAAAGGCTGATTTTCGAAATGTTATCATTATTATGACAACCAACGCCGGTGCCAGGGAAATGGCAGCGAACAGTATAGGGTTTGTGACCTCCAAAAAAGGCAAGGATCAGGCTGCGGTTAATAAACTTTTTGCCCCTGAATTCAGAAACCGACTTGATGGCATTATCTCATTCAGTGCTCTTGACGCGGAAGCCACAGGAAAAGTCGTCGACAAGATGATAAAAGAACTGGAGGTGCAGCTGGCAGAAAAACATGTGAACATAATTCTCACTAGTGAAGCACGAAACTATCTTGCAGACAAAGGTTATGACCCTGACTACGGGGCAAGACCGCTGCGAAGACTTATCCTCAAGGAAATCGGCGACACCCTCACGGAAGAGATCCTTTTCGGAAAACTTGTGGAAGGTGGTGAGGTCACGGTAGGATTCCGGCAGAAAAAGCTGATATTCAGGTATAAAAAATAAAGGCGACTCTTTCTCAAAGCTCTGCTGAAAAAGGCTATCTCTTTTTATTAAACAGCCAGGGTACCTTCTCCATACGGCTGACTTCAAACGCTCTGATTTCTTCTGTATATTGCAGGGTCTGAGCAATATCATCAAGACCCTGCAGAAGACAGTGTTTGCGAAAGCTGTCAATTTCAAACTCCAGCCGCTCTCCACCGGGGGTGATTACCTGCTGGCTCTGCAGGTCGATATCAAGCCGGTAACCCTCTTCTTCATTCACCTGCAAAAATAGTTTCTCTACCTGAGCATCCTTTAAAACAATGGGCAGCAGTCCGTTTTTAAGGCAGTTATTATAAAATATTTCAGCAAAGCTGGGAGCAATAACCACCTTTATACCAAAGTCATCCAGTGCCCAGGGGGCATGCTCCCTGCTCGAGCCGCATCCGAAGTTTTCCCGGGCCAGCAAAATAGAGCAGCCGCTGTAACGGGAATGATTAAGGACGAAGCCTCTGTTCAGTGGACGCTGACTGCAATCCTTCCCCGCAACTCCTTCATCCAGATAACGATACTCATCAAAGAGATTGGGGCCGAACCCGGATCTGCTGATCGATTTAAGGAACTGTTTTGGGATAATCATATCTGTATCCACATTGGCCCGATCAAGAGGAACTACCACACCAGTGTGCTGGACAAACCTGCGCATCTGCATTCTCCTTAAATCCGAAAATTTTCACGTATAGGCAGAGACGAATGCACTACACAGTGCTGACATCAATAAAATGCCCCTCGATTGCTGCGGCAGCGGCCATCAACGGACTGACCAGATGGGTACGCCCGTGAAAGCCCTGCCTTCCCTCAAAATTTCTATTTGAGGTGGAGGCACAGTGCTCTCCAGGACCCAGTTTATCGGCATTCATTGCCAGACACATGGAGCAGCCCGGCTCACGCCACTGAAAACCGGCCTCGCGAAATATCCTGTGCAGCCCCTCTCTTTCCGCCTGTGCCTTTACTGGACCGGAACCGGGAACCACCAGCGCCTGCTTTACAAGAGAAGAGACCTTTTTCCCTTTCACCAGTGATGCAGCCTGCCTGAGGTCTTCAATACGGCCGTTGGTACAGGACCCGATAAACACCTGATCCAGCTGAATATCCGTGAGTCGCTGGTTGGCCGACAAGCCCATATAGTTTAATGCATGTTCGATACTCTTCCGCCTGGTTGCATCCACCTCATCCTCCGGATCAGGAACCCTTCCATCCACCGGCTGCACCATTTCCGGAGAAGTCCCCCAGGTCACCTGGGGTTTAATCCGGCTGCCGTCGACAGCAATCAACTGATCAAAGACAGCAGCATCATCACTGACAAACTGTTTCCAGGACTCAACTGCCTGTCCCCAGTAAGCTTCACCCGGAGCAAAGGGACGTCCCCGCACATAGTCAATAGTTGTCTGGTCAACAGCAACCATACCGGCAAGAGCACCGGCTTCGATGGACATATTGCAGACGGTCATTCGACCTTCCATAGACAGATTGCGTATTACTTCACCGCCAAATTCAATCGCATAACCGGTTCCACCGGCGGTACCGATCCTGCCGATTATCTCCAGTATTACATCCTTGGCAGTGACACCCGGCCTCAGCTTACCGTCGATCTGGATCAGCATATTTTTCATTTTACCGGTGATCAGACACTGGGTTGCCAGTACATGTTCGACTTCTGATGTCCCGATTCCATGGGCCAGCGTGCCAAAGGCTCCATGGGTGGAAGTGTGGGAATCTCCACAGACAACAGTCATCCCGGGCAGAGTCGCCCCCTGCTCCGGGCCAACCACATGAACAATCCCCTGACGGGGATCACTCATTGTAAATTCAGGAATAGCAAATTGACTGCAGTTATCATCCAGAGTCTGGATCTGAATTTTGGAGACAGGATCAGCTACGCCCTCGACTCCGCTCATCCTTTCCTTTGCAGTGGTCGGAACATTATGATCCGGTGTCGCCAGATTTCCCTCCGGCCGCCATGGACTCCTGCCTGCCAGCCTCAATCCTTCAAATGCCTGGGGAGAAGTTACTTCGTGCAATAACTGAAGATCTATATAAAGAAGCGCACTGCCATCCTCACGTTGACAGATCAAATGAGAGTCCCAGAGCTTGTCATAAAGAGTTTCAGCGGCCATATTTTTCTCCAGAAGATACAGAAATGATCATAATGTGCTCTTTTCTCCGGCTGACACCATTACCGACCGTTTACGAAAGATCAAACTTGATGTATACAATAGAAAAGTACTGTGGAACAACAATATTTTTCATCCCCCATACAAACCAGCCAAGGAGGCGCTACAATGACCGACTGTTTATTCTGCAAAATTATTGCAGGTGATATTCCCGCGGAAAAACTCTACGAGGATGATGAAGTCCTGGCATTCCGGGATATTGCTCCCCAGGCCCCCGTCCACTTTCTGGTTATCCCGAAAAAGCATATTGTTGACCCTGCCGGTGTCTCCGAAGAAGATGAAAAACTGATTGGCAAACTTATGCGTATCGGCTCACAAATCGCTGCAGAAGAAGGTGTTGGCGATGGTTTCAGGATCATCTACAATAATGGTGCGAAGGCAGGACAGGCGGTTTTTCATATCCATATGCACATCCTGGGCGGCAAAGAGAGACCCTGGCCGATGTAATGTTCCTTTGAAAACATTATGACTGAGCTTTACCGGGCGTTTTCAGCCTTCATACAGGATACTTTTGCTATAACTCTCTCAAACAGAGCATTGCTCCCCTTCCTCAGCGGACTCACTGCTCTGCTGTTCCTGCTGCTCACTCTCACCCTGATCCGTTCGTCTGGATTGAAGAGACAGCTGCGAGAGACGAAGAAACTCTCTCTGCTGGCAGAAGAAGAGAGAGTTGCAGCAAAAAAACAGCATGTCAAAGACCAGATACGAGTGGCAAAACTTATTACACTGATAAAAAATGAGAGAAAACATGGTGCGGAGAAGCTGACCCTGCTGGAAAAGGCGAGGGAGGAATTGAGTATGCAGTTCTCAACCCTTGCCCAGCAGGTCCTTGAGGAAAAAAGTGCCAAATTCGATGAGATTGGCAGGGAAAAGCTTGAATCAATCCTTCATCCTTTCAGTCATCAACTCCAGTCATTTAAGAATGATATAAATGATATCTACCTCAACGACACCCGTGAAAGAACTTCTCTTAAAAAAGAAATTCTGCAGCTGAGAGAACTTAACCAGCAGATCAACCAGGAGGCTATCAACCTGACCAGGGCTCTTAAACAGGATACAAAACAGCAGGGGAACTGGGGCGAACTGGTTTTAGAACGGGTTCTCGAACAGTCGGGGCTCCGCCGCGGCCATGAATATGAAACTCAGGGCGGGTTCAGGGATCATGACAACAGGTTGATGAAACCCGATGTAATCATCCACCTTCCCGGTAAAAAAGATATTGTTGTCGATTCCAAGGTATCGCTGATCAGCTGGGAGAGGTATGTTAACAGTGAACAGGAAAATGACAAAAGTCGACATCTCGCTGGCCTGACAAAAGCTGTCAGGGAACATGTAAGTCAGCTGGCTGAGAAAAACTATCCCGCCTTAACGGGTATCCGATCCCTTGACTTCGTACTGATGTTCATGCCGATTGAGGCAGCCTTTGCCGCAGTATGCCAGCATAATGACCAGATCTTCACCGACGCCCTGGCAAAAAAAATCGTCGTTGTTACACCCACCACATTGCTGGCCACCATGCGTACCATTGAAAATATCTGGCAATATGAGCATCAGAACAAAAACTCGGTGGAAATTGCCAGAAAAGCAACGATCATGTACGATAAATTCAGAAGTTTTGCGGAAGAAATGGAAAAAATCGGCAGGCAGCTCGCAACCTGTCATACAACCTACGATTCCGCCATGACAAAACTCACCAGGGGCAGGGGAAACCTTATCTCCCATGCCGAACAGCTGCGGGAACTCGGCATCCAGGTGAAAAGGCCGATTCCCCCTTCGATCATGGAAATATCAGATCTGGATCAGAACGAAACAGAGCATTCATAACAAAAAAACCGCACAACCGGAGGCCAAGGTGCTGCATCTCCAATTTATCGATATCGCAAAAAAATTCGGCGGGAAACTGGCTATCCACGATTTTTCCACCGGCAAAAAACTGACATACAAGAAAGCACTCATCGCCTCGCTCCTGCTGTCCCGGATTTTCAGCAAAAAAGAGAAAGGGTTTACAGGTATAATGATCCCCACGTCCGCGGGGTGTATCCTGACAAAAATCGGGGTTCTGATGAGCGGCAGAATCCCGGTAATGATTAACTACTCAACAGGTGCCGAACAAAACGCGAAATATGCTCAGCAAAAATGTGATTTCAAGACTATCATCACCTCCAAAGCCCTTCTTGAAAAGATAGAATGCCCCTACGTGGAGGGAATGGTCTATATCGAAGATATTATGGATTCCATTTCCACCCTGCAGAAATTACGTGCAGCACTGGTTGCCGCCCTGCCTGCTGCACTGATAAAAAAACTGGTCTGTCAAGGCAGTACAGAAGACACCGCTGTAGTCCTATTCACCAGCGGCTCGGAAAAAGACCCGAAAGCGGTACAGCTGACCCACAAGAACCTCCTCTCCAATATCAGCGCTGTCAGGCCGATTTTCAATTTCGACTCTGAGGACATTTTCCTCTGTGTACTGCCCTATTTCCACGTCTTCGGCCTTACCGTGACGATGTGGCTGCCCCTCTGTCATGGCATGAAGATGCTGACCTACGCAAACCCTCTTGACTACCGGAAGATATGCTCAATTATTCGGCAGCACAGTGCAACCTTTCTTGTGGGTACTCCCAGTTTTTTATGGGGATATCTGCGTAAATCGCAAAAAGGGGACTTTGATTCTCTCAGGATAATCATGGCCGGTGCGGATAAATGCCCGGACTCCCTGCGGGACGGTTTTAAAAATAAACATGGTATAACAATCTATGAGGGGTACGGAGCAACTGAATGTTCACCGGTTATCTCCGCCAACAGTCCTGAATACGACAGACCCGGGAGTGTGGGCAGGCCGATACCCGGCCTGCAGGTCCGCATAGAAAATTACGAGACCGGTGAAGAATCAGGAGTGAGGGAGGATGGCCGGATTCTTGTCAAAGGTGACAGCGTAATGAAGGGGTATTTTAACGATTTTGAACAAACTTCCCTGCATATCAGGCGTGGATGGTACGATACCGGGGACATGGGGAATCTGGACGAAGACGGATATCTCTGGCATGTCGGGCGCCTCAAACGATTTGTCAAGATTGGCGGGGAAATGGTCTCCCTGGTAAAGATAGAAGACGTGCTGGAAAAACTTCTGCCTGAAGATGCACACTGTTGCATTATAGAAATTCCCGATGCCACCAAGGGAGCTAAAATTGTTGCTGTAGTGACTGCTGATTTAGAGGAAAAAACAATACTCAAACAGATGGCCAAACAACTTCCCGCCATCGCTCTGCCAAAAATATTCCTGCTCTGGGAAACCCTTCCCAAAATGGGCAGCGGCAAAATCGACTTCAGAAGCATTTCTGAAATGGCCAGGGAGCAGCTTACCCGTAACACAGCAAGTTAACGTATTACAACCTGCCTGTAACACCATGTGCCTATCTCCCCTCTCGGATATTTTTATATCTTCAGTGCAGACTGCGGCGCAAAAAGGAATATGAGATGAATGCTGTTGCCCCGCCGTTTTCTATTGCCAATATTCGACTCTTCATCGCATTTCGAATATTTTTTAATGCCCGTTTCTACTACCCCGTTTTTACCATTCTTTTTCTCGATTACGGCCTCACAATTGAGCAGTTTTCCCTGTTAAACACTGTCTGGGCGATAACCATAGTCATGACTGAAGTGCCATCCGGAGCCATGGCTGATATATTTGGCAGAAAAGCTCTTATCGTCATAACCTCATTTCTCATGGTCTTTGAGATGCTCGTTATTGCCTTCGTTCCCCTCGGCAACTCAAATATCATCTTCTGGAGTTTTTTCATCAACAGAGTTCTCAGTGGCCTGGCTGAGGCTATGGCGAGTGGTGCAGATGAGGCCATAGCTTACGATTCTCTTATCGAAGAAGGCACTCCGGACGACTGGCCCAAAGTACTCAGCCTGCAGATGCGGCTTCGCTCCGTTGCATCGGTCATTACCATGACTGTCGGTGCACTGATCTATGATCCGGGTATTATTAACCGTATTCTCGGCTGGTTCGGTTCCTCCTTTGCTGTCAACCAGCAGATAACTATGCGCTTCCCAATATATCTGACTCTCATACTGGCCATTCTCGCCTGTATAACAGCTCTGAAGATGCAGGAACCCGGGAGAAAAGAGAAACAGGAGAAAAAATACAGTATAAACAAGGCATCATCACTGACCTGGCAGGCAGGCAAATGGATTGCAAAAACCCCCTTTGCCCTGGCAGTGATTCTTCTGGGCATGTGTTTTGACCATATCCTGCGGCTAACCGTTACCATGACCAGTCAATATTCCCGTCTTATCAATCTTCCTGAAGCAAGTTTCGGCCTTATCGGTTCAGCGATAGCCCTGCTCGGCCTGGTTGTCCCTCAAATTGCTGAGCAGATGGTAATCAGATTCAGCCCGGCACAAAATATGATCTGGGTGACACTCATCTCCCTTACAGGACTGTTCGGTCTCACCGGTTTTTTCCCCTACATCGGCATCCTTCCCATGGCCTTGATATTCGTCGCTCTTATGCTTGTTTCTTTTTTTACAAGTCACTACCTTAATGAAATAACGGATTCCAACCAGCGGGCAACCGTACTCAGTTTCAAGGGTCTTGCCTTCAACCTGGCCTATGGTGCCATCGGTATATTGTTTGCTCTCCTCATTCAGTTCCAGAGACAGCAGACCCTCAGCAGCCACCCTGAATTGCAGCAGGATATTATCAATAATATTGCCTTTAGAGCTTCTGTCGGCTGGTTCCCATGGTATACAATCATTGCTTTGGGAACTGTCATACTTTATTGTGGCTACAGACTAACGCAGACAAGCTGCAAGTAAATACCTTGGAGGTATCTACCTAGTTTTATAGTTAAATACCTTTCTTCATTTTCCCGGAGTCTTCGCTTACCTGTTTTTCTTTACAGTTTTTACGGAGTAAGGTAAAAAACAGTCCTGATTCAGGATGGAGAAACAGAAAGTAACGCAACATTTTACCAAGGAGGTTGTCCAAGAATGAGTATTTTGTTCAAAATCGAGGTTTTCCCAAAAAATAAGCTCAGTCATATACATGATATTGCAAGCAATATTTTTTGGGAGATAACGAAGAGTTTGGGCAAAATGCATTCTCGGATAAGCTCCTGGAGGTCACACACAGATGCTGAAACGATTCTCCATTTCTCTTGAAGAAAACCTGCTCGAGATTTTTGATAAACATATCCGGGCCCACAGTTACAGCAACCGATCCGAGGCCATCAGAGAT
>JAFDME010000078.1 GCA_019306075.1 Deltaproteobacteria bacterium
CCCAGTGGAATACATCCCGAGCAGACAATCCAGGCAGCGGATCGTGGCATTCATGTAATGACCGAAAAACCGATGGCCACCAGATGGAAAGATGGATTAGCTATGGTCAGGGCATGTGACGAAGCCAGAGTACGGCTGTTCGTCATCAAACAAAATCGGCAGAATCGCACCTTGCAGCTTCTTAAACGAGCCATTGCTGAAAAACGATTCGGCAGAATATATATGGTGAGTCTAAATGTTTTCTGGACACGGCCCCAGGCCTACTACGATAGCGCAAAATGGAGGGGGACCTGGGAACTGGACGGAGGAGCATTTATGAATCAGGCCAGCCATTATGTGGATCTCCTTGAGTGGCTCATTGGTCCGATTGCAGATATTCAGGCAATGACGGCCACCCTTGCACGGGATATCGAGGTTGAAGACAGCGGGGTGATAAATATTCGCTGGAGAAACGGTGCCATGGGCTCAATGAGCGTGAGTATGTTGACCTATCCAAAAAACCTGGAAGGTTCAATCACCATTCTGGGTGAAAAAGGAACAGTCCGGATTGGTGGAGTTGCGGTAAATGACATTCAACACTGGGAATTTGACAGTGTCGCGAAATATGACTCGAACATCAATGATGCAAATTATCAGACAACCTCCGTGTATGGTTATGGACATCCTCTCTATTTTAAAAATGTTATTGATGTCCTGCGGGGAAACGCTGAACCTGAGACTGATGGCCGTGAGGGGCTGAAATCACTGGAAGTTCTTATCGCTACCTACCTCTCTGCAAGGGACAGTAAAACCGTATCACTTCCACTGGAATTCTAATACATGAGAACAACAGTACACGAAACGGCCATTATTGACGAAGGGGCGAGTATCGGCAATGGCTGCCGTATATGGCACTGGGTACATATCTGCGGTGGTGCACAGATTGGTAGAAACTGCTCCTTTGGACAAAATGTGTTCATCGGCAATAAAGTGGTGATTGGCAATAATGTAAAGATCCAGAACAATGTCTCTGTCTATGACAACATAACCATCGGCGACGATGTTTTTTGTGGTCCGAGCATGGTTTTTACAAATGTGTATAACCCACGTTCTGCTGTTTCCAGAAAAGATGAATATAGAAATACTGTTGTGGAAGATGGTGTTACCTTTGGAGCCAACTCGACAATTGTATGCGGAATAACAATTGGCAGACACGCATTTATAGGTGCCGGATGCGTTGTGAACAGGGATGTTAAAGATTTTTCCCTGCTCGTCGGCAACAACGGCCTCCAAATCGGCTGGATGAGCCTTTTGGGAGAGCAACTGAATTTGCCTCTCGCTGGGGACAGCTCAACCACATGCAGACACACCGGACAGAAATATTTTTTACGAGACGGGCATGTATCCTTACAGTAAGAGGAAAAAAAATTCGAGATCTCGAATACCTGCTGAACTCCGCCACCATCAATAGAGAGTTGAGCTGAACTCCTCAAAGACCCGTTCTATGGGAATGGCAAAACCGATTCCCTCCGTATCACGGAGAATCATGGTATTCACACCGTAGACATAACCATTTCCATCAATAAGCGGCCCGCCGCTGTTGCCGGGGTTGATGGCGGCATCTGTCTGCAGCAGAACCTCCCCGTCCGTCTCAATCCTGCGATAACCGGAAAAAACACCCGCTGTCACAGTATTTCGCAAACCAACAGGACTGCCGACAGTATAGACACTTTCTCCCTGGAACAGTTTCCTGCCACCAGGAGGTTTTGATAAAAAATTATATTCTCCTGAAAAAAGTGACATCAGGGCAAGATCATAGTTATCGCTGAGCAGTACATCGTCTGCCTGATGTTCACTGCCGTCAGCCATAATGATTTTTATGTCGGAGGGTTGTATATCCGCTGTCAGCTGTTCAAGTTTTGCTTCCCTTTCCTCCTGCTGAGGAAGCACTTTATCCAGTTCTTTCTGCCGGGTTTCAATAATCAGAGCAAGCTGACTCCTGGAAGGGCCTTTAGGATACTGACGCAGCTTCCTCCTGAAATCCTTCAATTTCTGCTTTTCAAGATCAATCATGCGACGGGCAGTCTCAATTTTCTCCCTGAACTCCTCTATCTTCTGCTTATCAAACTCTATCACATGACGATTGGTGACAATATAATACTGATTAACGAAAAAACCGGATCCTGTCCCCCAGGGAGTTTCAATGGAAACTGTCGCTCTTCTTGCAAGCTCAATACCATTTCCAGTAAAACCGGTACTCCGGGAAGCGATCTGCGTGCTGTTTTTCCTGTTTAGCACTTTCTCTGCAACCTTCACCGGTTGTTCAGTTTTTGCCACCGTCTGATGAGCAGGCAGAGAATGCGATGGCCCGCTGACTCCTTTTTCTCTAACAAAATAATATGTTGTGGCGGCAACAACAGCTGCCAGCAGAACAAACTGGAACAATTTCATTGCCCCGCCTGATCCTTTTTCTCCACCACGGCTCTCTTGAAATCCAGCTTCTTTTTTTCGCTTCTGTACCGTTCTGTACCTGGCAAAGATCAGGCCGCACGATTCACATTCTTCTGTATTTCTCTGTTCATGGTTACATTTGGGACAGCGCATTACATTTTACCGAAAATAGTGTTAAAATAAGAGTGTGCTCAAGGTGACAGTGCAGATATCTCCTGACCAGATACTTCCATCATATCAAGTTACGTTTTATTGTTCAATTATCTAACGCAGACAGGCTGCAAGTAAGTGCCATGGAAGTATTTTCAACCGATTTTTCTCAGTTTCTTGTTTTTTATTACAGAAATTCTGGAGTAAGGCACTGATGCGGGCGATGCCCGCAACCCAGGCTGTTAGACAGTTAGACTGTTAAGCTGTCAGGAAAAGCAGGTAAGCGCAGACTCCGAAAGACAGCGAATAACTTCCCCTGACAGCCTTCAGCCTAAACAACCTGTTTATCTAACAAAATGACCATATATATTAATTCTTCAGTGCAGCTTGGCGATCATGAGATTGAGATGATTCCAATCCGTGCCCAGGGAGCCGGCGGACAAAATGTAAATAAAGTCTCCAGTGCCATCCACCTCCGTTTTGATGTGAAGAATTCCTCCCTGCCGGAACTCTACAAAAAACGACTACTGTCCCTGCAGGACCACCGACTGACCAGAGATGGCCATATCATAATCAAGGCCCAAAATCACCGCAGTCAGGAGCTGAACAGGGAAGAGGCCTTGCAGCGACTTGCACTGCTGATCAGGCAGGCAGTAATACCAAGAAAAAAACGCAAACCGACCAGACCCTCCTCCTCCGCCAGGAAAAAGCGGGTGGACACTAAAACCCGCAGGGCCCGGCTGAAAAGTTTACGTAAAAAAGTTATTGAATAACCTGATTACCACTTAAGCTCAGTCGCCAACAAGTACTTCTTCTGATTTAGTGCCTTACTACATAAATGCTGTCATAAAAAACAAGAAATCTGCTGAGTGATGATCTATCGCGAAAATCAAATGGAAGCAAAAATCCGCAAAACCGCCAGGTTAGAAATGAGCACAAAATAATACCTTGTTTTTGTAACAACCTTCTGGTATAAAACGTGGTTCACCAGATGAGAGTATTCTGCAGGTCAGCCTGTTCCGGTAATTTCCCCCAGCCTACTTTTCCACTTTAATCACTACTGCCATACGGTTGAATATATGTCTTCAGAACCAAGAAAAAATTCGTCTCCTTCATTCACTGAGCTGGGTCTTCCCCAGTCCCTGCTGCGCAGCCTTGACGATGCAGGTTACAAACATCCCACTCCAATCCAGGCTGAGATGATCCCTCATATGATGGCCGGCAGGGATGTCATCGGCCAGGCACAGACCGGGACAGGAAAGACCGCGGCCTTTGCCCTTCCCCTTCTGGCAGGCTTGCAGATGGAGAAGATGAAATCACCCCAGGTGCTTGTTCTCACGCCAACAAGAGAGCTGGCGATCCAGGTGGCGGAGTCATTTAAAAATTATGGCAGGCATCTGAAAAATTTCCGTGTTCTACCGGTTTTCGGCGGACAGGATTATAGTCTGCAGATCAAACAGCTGAGAAAAGGCGTCCAGGTGGTTGTCGGCACACCCGGCAGAATAATGGACCATATTCGACAAAACAATCTCAACCTCAAAAAATTGACAGGTTTTATTCTCGATGAGGCTGACGAAATGCTGAAGATGGGATTCATTGATGACATCCAGTGGATACTCACACATATTCCATCCGAAAGACAGACAGCTCTCTTTTCCGCCACCATGCCCAGGGCCATCAGGCAGATTGCCCATAAATATCTTCAGGATCCGGTGGAAATAACCATTAAAACAAAAACAGTTACAGCAAATACGATCAATCAACGCTACCTCGTCACTAACGGTTTCAGCAAGAAGTTTGATGCCCTCTCAAAGGTCCTGGAAGCTGAAGAATTCGACGGCATGCTTATTTTTGTCCGCACCAAAATCCAGACTGTAGAACTTTCCGAGAAACTTGCCCGCCTCGGATATGGCAGTGCTCCTCTGAACGGCGATATTCAACAAAGCCAACGTATCAGAACTGTTGAACAGTTAAAGTCAAAGAAGCTGGATATACTGGTCGCAACCGATGTAGCCGCCAGAGGGCTTGACGTGGAGAGAATCAGTCATGTTGTCAATTTTGATATCCCCTTTGACAATGAGGCCTATATCCATCGTATCGGCAGAACCGGAAGAGCAGGGCGCAAGGGAGAAGCCATCCTCTTTATCAATCCCCGGGAAAAGGGAATGCTGAGATCCATAGAACGGTTAACAAAACAGAAAATCAGCAAGATGGAACTGCCCTCTGTCAAAGAGATAAACCTGAAACGGGTGGCCACGTTCAAGGAGAATATCACCACAGCAATGCAGCGGGATATTTCTTTCTACCGTGATCTTATCAACAGCTATCTTTCAGAAAATGATGCTGCACCTGAAGATGTGGCTGCAGCACTGGCAAGTATTGTCCAGGGCAGCAGCCCCTTGCTGCTCAGTGAACCTGAGGTTAAAGCTAAAGTAACACAGCCGCGACAGAAAAAACGGCGTGAACAGGCCCTCCGACCGCGACAGATACAGCTGCCGCCTGAAGAAGGTATGGAAAGATACCGAATAGAAGTAGGCAAAAGTCATGGCGTCAAACCCGGCAATATCGTCGGAGCCATCGCCAACGAAGCCGACATCAGCAGCAGTCATATCGGCCGTATTACCATCTTTGACAGTCACAGTACCATTGATCTGCCGCTTGGCATGCCGGTTGAAATCTTCAGAATCCTGAAAAAAACATGGATAAACAACAAGCCATTAAAAATCCGAAAAGTTGCTGAAAAAGATAACGGCAAAGAGAATGATCGCAAGGATCAACGGCAAAAACCAGCCAAACGCAGAAAGCCCAAAAGCAGCCCTCCCAGACATCATGCCCGACCAATGCTTTAACTTCCGAAATCCTACGAGCCGAGGCATGCCATGCTGAACCACACCTTCTGTCATATCGACGGCGTTGGCCTGAAAACAGAGAAAAAACTCTGGCAGGCAGGGATAACTACCTGGGATAAATGGAGAAGTCCTGCACCGGTGAAACTGTCAGGATCACTCCGGGCGGAGATAACGAAAACTCTTGGCAGTTCTCTTCACGCCCTTCATTCTGAGCCGCACTTTTTCAGCAAAAGGCTGTCCGGTTCCGAGCTATGGCGCATCTTCCCCCATTACCGCAACGAGACTGTCTATCTGGATATTGAGACAACCGGTCTTGATGATTTTGCCGAGATTACAACCATAGCACTCTATGACGGTAAAAAAGTTTTCACATACGTAAATGGTGAGAATCTTGATGACTTTATCGAAGATATCTTTAATTATAAAGTGATTGTCAGTTATAACGGCAAAAGTTTTGATATCCCCTTTCTTGAAAGATATTTTCGAACAAAACTCCCTCATGCCCAGATAGACCTGCGATATGTTCTTGCCGGACTCGGTTTCAAAGGCGGGCTGAAAGGCTGCGAGAAACAGCTGGGAATTAACAGGGGCGATCTGGACGGGGTGGACGGGTACTTCGCAGTGCTTCTCTGGCGGGAGTATCAGAAATCAGGAAACCGGAAACTCCTGGAGACCCTGCTTGCCTATAACATTGACGATACAGTCAATCTGGAGAGGCTTGCAGTGGAAGCGTACAACAAAAATGTGCTCAACACTCCCTTTGGAAGCGAGCTCCTCCTTCCCCTGCCCCAACCGCCGCCCCTGCCGTTCTCGGCCGACCCTGCCTGCATTGACAAAATACGGGGCCACTCCGACAGAAGCTGGTAAAAGAAATCTCCAGGCACTCTACAGCTTAACCACCATCCCTTCCCGGGCGAAAAATACCTCTGTGTCTCCAGACCTGCCCGGCGTACAGAATTCCTCTGTAAAATCATCCAGCTGCTGATCCGTTCTGTCCGGATCATGATGGAAGAGAGCCAGTTTTTTAACCCCTGCCCTGTTGGCGGCACCAATAGCGTACTCTATGCTGCTGTGCCCCCAGTTTACCCGCTCTGTATATTCCTCTTCAGTATAGTGAGCATCATGAATAAGTAAGTCCGCTCCTGCAAAAAACTGTTCCGCGATCATATTCATCTCAGCGGCGACCTGCTCACCCTCCGCGGCCATTGCCTCATCATAATCGGGGTCATTGCTGTCCGTTATAAACAGATTACGAAACGGTTCCGTATCAAAACATGTGCAGACAACCTTGCCATCATATTCAAACCTGTAACCAAGAGCCGTGAGCGGGTGATTCAGCAGCTTTGTTGCCAGCTGAAGCCCATCTCCCAGATTGATTGAGGGACTCTCATTAAGCCGGATATATTCAATATCAGCTGAAAGTTCTCCAAGATTCACGGGAAAATATCGGTATTTCATCTGCCCGCCGACCACATCCTCCAGGGGATCATCCTCGAAGGTAACAGGACCATACACCTTTATCGAGGCATCAACGGAATAGACCGGAGCAAAAAAAAGATACCCCATAATATGATCCCAGTGGGTATGGGAGAGAAATATTTCCGCTTTTACCGGTTTATCGGCAGAGACATCCGCCATAAGAGCATTGCCCAGGGCCCGTATACCCGAACCGGCATCGATAATAATAACACGATCCTGCTCTCCAACGCGTAACTCAACGCAGGCAGTGTTTCCACCATATTTACCGGTTGTCAGCCCCGGACTCGGAATAGAACCTCTCACGCCCCAGAATCGTACCTGCAAAGAAAACACCCTCCTGCTTCCAGCCTTATACATTCATAACAGTGAGACGATGCCGCCACTCTGAGAATAACTTTTTCCGCAACCACCTTATACCAGCAGAAACAGTTTGCTTTTCCCTATCTCTTCCACCACCCTGCCGCCAATTGCCCCAAAAACATTATGTTCGAGCTGCACGACATCCAGCAGGCGATCGATCTCCCCCTCATCCGGAAAGGGATCCCCGGCATAACCGTGATCAAGGATATTGCTGTAGATATTGCCCAGTGCGACCAAAGCCGCATGCTGCCGGTAATCTCCCTCCAGTGTGTCAACATGATGATGACAGGTAATACACTCTGTGATAACCTTGTTCAGTTTCCACTTTTTTGCGATCATCAACCCCACTTCCTGGTGATCAATACCAAGAAGGATTCGTTCAACCTCCACTAAAGATCGCTGCTCATTTCCGGCAACATTAAGAACGTCAATATACTCATCACCAAAAGGTACCTTGCCAAGATCGTGGAGGAGCCCCGCGAGAAAAAGCTCTTCCCGCTCCATGGGAGGGTAGCCTTTTATCTCTCCAAGAAGCCTGGCGCTGACCCCGGTACTGATTGAATGTTCCCAGAATTTTGCGGTGGGCAGTGCTCTTGACTTTTTCACCCCTGAGATAGTACGGATAATTGCAGTACTCAGAGCGATATTTTTTACCGTATTCATACCGAGCATGGTGATAGCCCGGGTAAGGGAGGTTACTTTATTAACGAGAGAATAGTAGGCCGAATTGATCAGTTTCAGAACCTGGCCGGTAAGAACGGGATCAAGAGAAATCACCCTGTTAAGCTCGTTTGGAGAGGCATCAGTAAGACTGCAGATCTCCATTACTTTGCCCACTGTTATTGAAAGGCTGGGCATTTTAAGAATAAATTTTTCTATGTCTGTTCGCTGCTTCTCCCTGTTAAATTCCATAACAACACCTTTAAGACACAGAGTGTTACACAATATTTCACTGTTGTCTGCCGAGCAGGTCAACAATTTTACTTTAAGGGATCCTCACTCCTGCAGAACGCGACCATATCCTTATAAGCTGCAGTTGTGCCACCAAAAATATCAAGCCCGCTGCCAACGGTGGCATCAATTCTGTTTCTCCCGATGTCCCTGATCAGCTGCATATCTGATAAATCTCTAATGCCACCGGCATAAGTCACCGTAATCGGCGACCAGTCTGCAAGAATCTGTACAAGTCCACTCTCCACCCCGGCACACTTGCCCTCGACGTCGGCACCGTGGACAAGAAATTCATCACATGACAAGGCCAGAGTCTCGAGCAGTTCTGCGCTGATCACCTCGCGGGTGAAGGTCTGCCACCTGTCAGTTACAATATAATACTCTTCATCTTTCTTTCTGCAACTCAAATCGAGAACAAGCCTCTTTCGGCCAACGGCCTTCACAAGTTCTGCAAGTCGTGTAAAATCTACCCGCCCGTCTGAAAACACATATGATGTTACAATAACATGCGAGGCTCCCATATCCAGCCACGCCGCCGCATTCTCCGCCGTAATCCCTCCTCCAATCTGCAGACCTCCGGGGTATGCGGCAAGCGCGTCCATTGCAGCATGGTCGTTGCCGGGGCCAAGCTTAATCACATGCCCCCCCGTAAGATCATCAGAACGGTACAACCCGGCAAACCACGCCGGAGGCTTATCCGCAGTGAAATTAATCGCAACCTCATCCGGATGAGCATCACTGAGCGTAGAACCTACAATCTGCCTCACAACACCGTTATGCAGGTCAATGCACGGCCTGAACTTCATCTCACTCCCTCCCGCGAACCCTCATTTCCAACGAGTCCAGGCGACTGCGTCAAGTCGCCGAAAATAGGGTTAAAAGAAAAAAGGCGGGATGCCCGATAGCACCCCGCCTTTCAAAATCCTGCATCTCACCGGCAAAGGCGGAAAGATCTGCAAATTCAACTCTTTTTAACAAGCATCGTCGACGGGTCCAGGATCAGTGTTGCATCAGGATCAACCACAGTTGAATCACATTTAAGTATGGCAAGCTTTATCTCGTCACCATCAGGATCGATAAGCAAAACCGTCTCAAAAAGTGCTGCAGCATCGTGGCAGGGTGCCGGAACCCCGTCAACACTTACACGATCATCACCGCGATGACAGACAGCAGAAAACCAGATAACCTTCAGCCCCCGATCAATCATAAATTTGCGAAGATCATCAAGAGACTCTGTATCATTATTTTCAAAATCATATCCGTCAATAATCAAACACTCCGGCTTAAAGATCTCCTGCTGCACCAGGTCATCGAACCGCTCTTCAAGGATGGCTTTACTGAAAGCACTTTCCTTAAAGGTCATAATCATGCGATTTTTCATGATCCCCGGGATCATTTCAATCTTCTCTCCCTCGGTCAGCAGAGAGAGGATATCATCATACCAGGCCCTTGTTTTTTCGACACTTTCCCCAATAGATACATGGAGCACCCTGTTACCCTGCAGAATACAGTCAAGAGCAAACTGGACAAGGATAGCAGTTTTCCCCAGCCCGGCTCTTGCCATAACCAGTCCCATACTCCGGACACCCTCTCCAGCCCGATCCTCCAGGCCGAGGGCCCGAAGCGGATTGTTCACCATCAAATCGTTATTTCCCATGGCAGTTCACCTCTTTTATAATCCTTTTTGCCCGCCTCATTACAAACCGGGCAACCCAATCCATTTAGAAAATTGGATATTTTAATGCCTTACTGCCTTTATAATTTTCTTTCATGTCTTTTAACAAGCAAAAAAATTGGTGAAGGCACTCATTCTGTTTATCAAAACCGGTAATAACTTCGACTGTCAGGACTTCTTCCTTTCATCCTGATACGCCTTAACCAGATCTTCACTGACACTCTTCGGGACAGGTTTAAAGGTCGCAAACTCCATGGTAAACTCTGCCTTTCCCTGAGTCAGAGACCTGAGAGTAGTCGAGTAACCGAACATTTCAGACAGTGGAACCTCCGCTTCAATAACAGTATACGTCCCCTCTTCAGATGTACCGATTATCATACCACGGCGCTGATTGAGACTGCCCATTATTGCACCCTGAAACTCCGAAGGGCCCTCCACGGCAACCTTCATGATAGGCTCCATGATAACCGGTTTGGCCTTGAGATACCCTTCCTTAAAGGCACCCACAGAGGCAAGCTGGAAGGCGACATCGGATGAATCGACATTATGGTATGAACCATCATTGATAACACATCGTATACCGGTAATAGCAGCTCCGCAGAGAGATCCTTTCTCAAGACTTTTCTTGAAGCCTTTGTCGCAGGAGCTGATAAACTCACGGGGAATAACCCCGCCGACGATTTTATCGACGAATTCATACTCACTCTCGTCACAGGGCTCCATATAGCCGGCAACACGGCCAAACTGCCCGGAACCACCGGTCTGTTTTTTATGGATGTAATTGAATTCCGCACGCTGAGAGATAGTTTCACGATATGCCACCTGAGGCGCACCAACCTCAACCGCAGCATCATATTCACGCTTCATCCGTTCTATATAAACCTCCAGGTGAAGCTCTCCCATACCTGAGACTATGGTCTCACCGGTCTCATGATCCACATAAGTCCTGAAGGTAGGATCTTCCTTGGTGAACCGGTTCAGGGCCTTAGACATATTTACCTGCGCCTTATTATCAACAGGAATCACTGCAAGGGAAATGACGGGTTCAGGTATATGCATAGAGGTCATGGAACAGGAGATATCACCGGAGGAAAAGGTATCCCCGGAGGCGCAGTCAATACCAAAAAGAGCAACAATATCCCCGGATCCGCAGGAATCAATCTCCTGCATCTCATCGGAATGCATGCGGCAGAGACGGCCTATCTTCACCTTCTTGCCGGTACGGTTATTATATACAGTGTCACCCTTAACAAGCCGGCCCTGGTAGGTACGAATATAGGTCAACTGCCCGTACCTGCCATCTTCAAGTTTAAAAGCGAGCATGATCAGCGGATCATCCGGATTGTTGGATACCGAAAATTCCTTTTCTTCATCCCTGAGATCAAGAGCCAAATTTTCCACATCCGTTGGACAGGGAAGATACATTTCCACAGCATCGAGAAGGGTCTGCACTCCCTTATTTTTATAGGCAGAACCGATGAAAACCGGGGTAAATTCGAGCGCGAGAGTTCCTTTGCGCACCGCATCATTGATCAGCTGGACATCAATTTCACCCTCTTCAAGCAGTGCTTCCATCAACTCATCA
>JAFDME010000079.1 GCA_019306075.1 Deltaproteobacteria bacterium
CATATGATTCAGCTAATGGACTTCAGTACCCTTCCTTTTCATAATCTTCAGCCTGAAAATTTGTCTTCCGATAACCAGAAAGCAATTGCCGGCTTTATTACAGCTGTGCAACAGGCAAAAGCAGGCCGTGAGGGAAATCTCACTGAACTGATGCAACTTATCTCACCCCTGGCTGAAAAGAATCACCCCCCTGTGATCGGCATTACAGGAACCGGAGGAGCAGGCAAATCCTCTCTGACAGATGAAATTATTGTCCGGTTTATCCATGATATCAAAGATATTTCCATCGCTATAATCTGCTGTGATCCCTCCAGGCGCAAAACAGGGGGCGCACTCCTCGGGGATCGAATCCGTATGAATTCAATCACCGGCTCCGACAGAGTCTATATGCGCAGCCTGGCGACCCAGGATTCCGCCAAAGAGGTGGCAGAGTCACTGCCTGAAGCAATAAAGGTTGTTCAGGCTGCAGGTTTTGATCTAATTATTGCCGAAACTGCCGGCATAGGCCAGGGGGACTCTCATATCGCTGAAATTGCTGACACCTCTATCTATGTCATGACCAGCGATTTCGGTGCTCCATCCCAGCTGGAAAAGATTGATATGCTCGATTATGCCGACCTCATTGTGGTTAATAAATTTGAGAAAAAAGGCAGTGATGACGCTATAAGAGATATTCGCAAACAGGTCCAGAGGAACAGGAAACTCTGGGAAACAAATCCCGAGGATCTTCCAGTATTCGGGACCATTGCTTCCAAATTCAATGACGATGGGATTACAGCACTTTACCATGCCATTATTGATGAGTTGAACAAAAACTCAGCGCTTGTACTTCACCCCTCCCTTCCCAGACCGACCGGGAAAACATCCTCATCGAAAACCATTGTTATCCCTTCTGAAAGAATCCGCTACCTCGCTGAAATCAGCTCCACTGTCCGTGGATACCACCAGAAGACGGCTCTGCAGGCAAAAGCCGTTCAAAAAAACAATCATCTGGAGCAGAGCCTTGAATATCTTCAACAAAAGAGTGACCCGGTAAACGACAGTCTGTTGCTGGTTCTTAAATCTGAAGCATCAGAAGCAAGTCAGTCCCTGGATAAGAATACCGTCGACATATTGCGCAACTGGCAGGAGATGAAACAGGCATACTCTGGAGAGGACTATGTCTACACAGTCAGAGGTCGGGAAATCCGGGTGCCGCTCTATACAGAATCCCTTTCCCACTCGAAAATTCCAAAAATATCTCTGCCTAAATTTAGTGACCCAGCTGATATCTACAGCTGGATGCGAAGGGAAAATCTCCCTGGATACTTCCCCTACACAGGCGGAGTGTTCCCCATGAAACGGACAGGTGAAGATCCTACACGCATGTTTGCCGGAGAGGGCGGACCGGCCCAGACCAATCAACGGTTTAAACTGCTGTCGGGCAACTATGAGGCGAAACGACTCTCCACAGCCTTTGATTCTGCAACCCTCTACGGATGGGACCCGGCGGTTCGTCCTGATATTTACGGCAAAATCGGTACATCTGGAGTGAGTATCTGTACACTGGATGATCTGAAGCTTCTCTATGATGGTTTTGATCTCTGTACCCCTACCACTTCCGTATCCATGACCATCAACGGCCCTGCTCCTATTATTCTTGCCATGTTTATGAATACCGCCATTGACCAGCAGGTCGATAAATTCACGACTGACATGAGCAGAGAGCCTGACACCACCGAATATGAAAAAATTAAAGCCGATGTGCTCACCAATGTTCGCGGAACTGTCCAGGCGGATATCCTGAAAGAAGACCAGGGACAGAATACCTGCATTTTTTCCATCGAATTTGCCCTGAAAATGATGGGTGATATCCAGGAATATTTCATTGCCCATAATGTAAAAAACTTCTACTCCGTCTCAGTTTCCGGATATCATATAGCTGAGGCCGGCGCCAACCCCATCACCCAGCTTGCTCTTACCCTTTCAAACGGTTTCACCTATGTTGAATACTATCTTGCAAGGGGTATGCATATTGACGAAATTGCTCCCAACCTGTCGTTCTTTTTTTCAAACGGCATGGACCCCGAATACACGGTTATCGGCAGAGTTGCCAGGCGCATCTGGGCCGTTGCGATGAAGGAAAAGTATGGTGCATCCACCGGCTCCATGAGGCTCAAATACCACATCCAGACCTCAGGAAGATCACTGCACAGTCAGGAAATCCAGTTCAATGATATCAGAACCACGCTGCAGGCACTCTGCGCCATTTATGACAACTGCAACAGCCTTCATACAAATGCCTATGATGAGGCAATTACCACCCCAAGCTCAGAGTCTGTGCGCAGGGCACTGGCCATACAGTTGATCATCAACAGGGAGTGGGGTCTTGCAAAAAATGAAAACATGAACCAGGGAAGTTTTATTGTGGAGGATTTAACCGATCTGGTTGAAGAGGCTGTTCTGGTTGAATTTGATAAAATTACTGACCGCGGCGGTGTTCTTGGAGCCATGGAGACCGGATACCAGCGAAGCAAGATCCAGGAAGAGTCGATGTATTATGAGAGGCTTAAGCATTCGGGAGAATACCCCATCGTTGGAGTAAATACCTTTCTCAACCCGGAAATCAACTTTGACGAACAAAATGCCACCCTCGAACTTGCCCGGGCAACTGATGAAGAAAAAGATCATCAAATTGAACGTCTCGCCTATTTTCATAAGCGGCATAAAGACGAATGTGATGTGGCTCTCGAGCGATTGAAAAAGAGTGCTCTGCAGGGCGACAATGTCTTTGCAGAACTTCTGGAGACTGTCAAACATTGCAGCCTTGGCCAGATTACCACAGCCTTGTATGAAGTCGGAGGACAATTCAGACGTAATATGTAATTCTCATAGTCATCATGATGATGATTGGATTTTTTTATGCTGTGATTCACTTAATTCATTACTGAAAAGAGTTTAACAATGCAAACAACGATTATCTCTCCGGCCAATGCATCCTTTTTAGGGATACCTACAGTCATTTTTTCAATATTGATTCCACTCATCGGCCTGCTTGTGTTCACCTATATCATGGCCATGCGCAGGGTACCACTTGTTAACGCAGCCCCTGACAGCAGGTTTGACCACGCTTCCGAACGATTTTTTAATGTGCTGAAAATCTGGCTGGGCCAGTATCGCCAACCCAGATATATGGTGGCAGGAATTGTCCATATCGTTATTTTCTTCGGCTTTCTTATTCTCAGTATCCGTGCAACGTCTCTGGTTATAATCGGTTTCTCCGAAGACTTTGCCCTCCCCGGGTTTAGCGGTACATTCGGCCATCTCTACAATATCCTCAAGGACTATGCTGCCACTGCAGTACTGATCGGCTGTGGAATTGCTGCATACCGGCGGGCTGTCGTAAAGCCTGCCCGCTACGCTGTACCAGCCAAGTACGGCAAAGATCATACGGCAGAAGCACTTTTTGTCCTGGCCCTGATATCCATCCTGATGATCTCTGAAAGCTGTTTTGATGCCAGCCTTATTGCAGCCAATCTCCAGCAGGGTCTTGAGGGGGAATATGTTGCACCCCTGACCCTCTCATGGCTGTTCAAATCTATCTTTATGGCGGTGCCGGTTGCAGCTTTGCAGGTCATGCATGTCCTCTCTTTTTACATTCATGATCTTACCTTTTTCTTCTTTCTCTGTTTTCTGCCTCTGGGCAAGCACTTTCACGTTATCACCTCAATATTTAACGTCTACTTTATGCGTCTTAAACGTGGTAATATCAAACCTGTAAAATACGGGGTAAAAGATGAAGACCTTGATGACCTTGAATTATTCGGGGTAAAGAAACTTGAAGACTTTACCTGGAAACATCTCCTTGATTTCTATTCCTGTGCCGACTGTGGGCGATGTTCGGATAACTGTCCGGCAAACACTGTAGGAAGGCCACTCTCACCACGTTTTATTTCCATCAAAGGTCGGGATCTTATCTTTAAGAGTTATCCGATCCTGCCTGTTAAAAAGCCCGCTGGACCTGGTAAGGAAAGTGAAGATCTTATTGGCTCCATATATAATGAAGATGAGATCTGGTCCTGCACCACCTGCGGAGCCTGTGAACAGGAATGTCCCATAGGTATAGAGTATATAGATAAAATTGTCGATCTGCGCCGTGGCATGGTTGATGATGGTAATGTTCCTCAGTCTCTGCAGAAACCGTTGAGAGCGCTTGAGAAAAGAGGGAATCCCTACGGCAAAATGGAGAAAAAACGTGCGGCCTGGATAAAAGATAAAGAGTTCGCTGCCGAATGTGAGGTAAAAGTACTGGAAAAAGGTGGGACTGCTTCCACTCTTTACTTTGTTGACTCCATAACTTCGTATGATGACCGTATGATGGAAATCGCCCGCTCTACGGCAAAACTTCTTGATGCAATGAACCTGGATTTCGGGGTACTTGGAAAGACAGAAAAAGATTCCGGCAATGAAGTACGCCGATTCGGGGAAGAGATGCTGTTTCAGGCCCTACGCGAGGAGAACAGTGCGGCGATCGAGGAATCAGGAGCCAGCGAGATTGTCACTGCAGACCCCCATGCTTATAACTGCCTGAAAAACGAGTATAATGATCTGCCGCCTGTGAGCCATATAAGCCAGACCCTGCTGGCTAAAATAAACAGCAACGAATTAAAACTGAAACCTGTAACAGACAGCAGTAAAATTTATACCTACCATGATCCATGCTATCTTGGACGTCACAACGACCTCTATGACGCACCTCGTGATGTACTTGATTCCATCCAGGGATTAACAAGGGTGGAGATGGAGAAAAACCGTGACCGTGCTTTCTGTTGTGGCGGAGGTGGCCTGATGCTTTTTTACGAACCTGAAGAAGATCAGAGGATGGGGGTACTGAGAGTAGAAATGGCCAAAGAGGCAGGAGCCAATGTAATCGTCACCGCATGCCCATTTTGTCTGGTCAATATGGAAGATGCTATTAAAGTTGCAGGTCTGGAAGGTGAAATGGAGGCTATTGATCTTGCAGAGCTGGTAGAACTCCATTTAGCATAAAATAGGATAGAAACCGATAAACAACAGATGGGGATTTTTTACTGCACCATCATATAACACTCCCATTATAAAGGAGACTATTATGGAAATTTTAGTTTGTGTAACCCGTGTACCCGACACAGCGGAAAACGAGATAGAGCTGAACAGCGCCGGCAATGATATCGAACGTGATGACCTTGTCTACTCGGTGAATGAGTGGGATAATTATGCGGTTGAAGAAGCGATCCAGATCCGTGATCGTGTTGGCGGATCGGTCACAGTAATTACTGTGGGTGATGATGAATCCGATGAGATTTTGCGCCGTGAAATGGCCATGGGTGCTGACAAGGGGATACTGCTTTCAGACGACGCTTTTGAAAAAGCTGATGGCCAGGGCATTGCCGCTATATTAAAAGCTGCAGCTGCCCAGGGAAGCTATGATCTGATTCTCACCGGAGCCCAGAGTGAAGGCGGGGCCGGTGAAGTAGGCGGTATGCTGGCGGCCATGCTCGATCTGCCCTACGCATCCCTTGTTGTCTCCATCGAAGAGTCCGGAGACAACAGTGTTAAAGTGGGCCGTGAAATTGAAGGCGGCACCATTGAAATGAATGAAATTTCACTGCCTTGCGTGCTCTCCATACAGACCGGTATTAACGAGCCGAGATATGTCGGCATCCGCGGTATCCGCAAGGTCGCGAATGTTGATATACCAGTGCAGAGTATCAGCGAACTCGGAATTACAGACAGTGATGTGAGCAGCTCTGTGAAAAGACTGGACTACTTTGTTCCCGATATGGGTGAAGGAGCCGAGATGCTGGAAGGCGACGATGAAGAGATCATCGATAAACTGATCGAAATGTTAAAAGCCAAAGGAGGGATCAAATAATGAAACTCTTTGCCTATATTACCCATAGAGACGGAACAGCTGATGACAGCGCACAGGAACTGGCTGCAGCTGCAGCTCAAATTGCTCCGGGAGAAGCCGTAACAGCTATTGTAACAGGATCCGGTGAAGACCTGCAGACTGTCTGTGACCAGATTACGTCCTCTTTCAGTGAGGTTATAAAAGTTGACAGCAGTGAACTTGGCTACCCCAACGGTGAGCTGATAAGAAAGGTGCTGACCAATCTGCTCCCTGAGAATGCAGGTATCCTGATCGCTCATAACACTTTTGGTATGGACCTTGGCCCGGGTCTCTCGATTAAACTTGGATCAGTATTTCTCGCAGATGTGGTCGGGATTGACAAAATCGATGGAGACCAGCTGACAGTCGTCCGCCAGGAATTCGGTGGCCAGGTAAGTACTCATGTTCAGTGCAGTCTGGCAGCAGGTGCCGTTATTAATATTCGTCCCGGTTCATTTGCTGCTGATGAAAATGCTGAGGCAGGCGGCAGTGTAACAGATCGTTCCGGTGATACCGGAGATCTCACCAGCGGCAGAAAGTTTCTGGAACTTGTCGAAGCTGAAGTTGGCGATGTGGATATAACCAAGGAAGATGTACTTATAGCCGTTGGCCGTGGCATTGAAGATGAAGACAATCTCGAAATTGTCGAGGAACTCGCCGAAGCGATGGGCGCAGCTGTTGCCTGCTCACGACCCGTTGTCGATGCTAAATGGCTTGAGAAATCACGCCAGGTAGGTACAAGCGGCTTAACAGTCAAACCCAAGGTTTACCTGGCCTGCGGTATCAGCGGATCTTTCCAGCATATGGGTGGGATTAAGGGCAATCCCTTTGTTGTTGCAATCAACAAAAACCCGAAGGCACCCATATTCCAGGTCGCTGACGTTGGCATTGTCACTGATATCCTTGACTTTCTTCCTGAACTCACTGAAAAGATAGAAGAAATCAGCTCTTGATTTCCAGTTTCCAGAAAAGCCGCTGACCTGAGTGTCTGCGGCTTTTCTGTTATCAGGATACACAATTCAAGCAAAATACTGGTTTATTAATTTATAACTGAATAAAGGAGAAATCATGGCACAAGTTATTGCAGACCGGAGAGATGTAGACTTTGTTCTCCACGAACAATTCCAGGTAGGCGACCTCAGCAAACACGAGATATTTGCTGAATTCAATAAAAAAGTTGTCGACATGGTCATAACCGAAGCTCGAAACCTGGCGGTAAAGGAAATTCTCCCAACCCAGAAAGTTGGTGATGAGGTTGGTTGTAAATACGCAAATAACGAAGTGACCACCCCTGATGAATATAAACGCGCCTGGGATCTCCTTGCTGAAGGGGAATGGATGGCCCTTGCCAGAGACCCTGAGGTTGGAGGACAGGGGATGCCTGAAACCCTGGCTCTCGCTGCAACGACTTACTTCACCGGTGGCAACATGGCTTTCATGTTATGTATTGGGTTGACCCACGGTGCCGCCAGGCTGATTGAGAATTTTGGCACCGATGAACAGAAGGCAATGTACCTTAAAAACATGTATACAGGTAAATGGACCGGTACCATGCTTCTCACTGAAGCTGACGCCGGATCGGATCTCGGTGCCCTCACCACAACTGCGGTTAAAAATTCTGATGGCTCCTACTCTATTACCGGCAATAAAATTTTTATAAGCAGCGGAGAACATGATCTGACTGAAAACATTATTCACCCTGTACTTGCCAGAATTGAAGGAGCCCCCGAGGGCAGTCGCGGTATATCCCTGTTCCTGGTTCCTAAATATTTTATCAACGATGACGGCTCTCTCGGGGATCGCAATGATGTTTACTGCACGGGTATCGAAGAAAAAATGGGAATTCATGGCAGCCCCACCTGCTCTATTTCCCTCGGCAGCAAAGGCAACTGTAAAGGCTGGCTGTTGGGCAAAGAAAACAAGGGATTAAGCCAGATGTTCCTGATGATGAATGAAGAACGGCTGATGGTTGGAGGACAGAGTCTATCCTGCGCATCTTCATCATATCTTTATGCCCTGGAATTTGCCAGAACACGGGTTCAGAGTGCAGCACTTGGTTCTAAAGACAAAAAACCTGCAACTATAATCAACCACCCGGATATTCGTCGCATGCTCCTTACCCAGAAAATGTATGTTGAAGGTATGCGGAGTCTGGTATTCTATGTCGCCAACTGTGAAGACAGAGCGCGAACTACCGAAAGCGTAGAGGAAAAAGAAAAGTTTGCCAACCTGGTGGACATCCTCATCCCCATCTGCAAGGGATATGTATCTGACCGCGCAGTTGATATGTGCAGTCTCGGTATTCAGGTTTTTGGAGGTTACGGCTATACCTCCGATTACCCTGTGGAACAGCTGATGCGTGATGTTCGTATCTGCCCAATCTACGAAGGAACCAATGGTATTCAGGCCATGGATCTGCTCGGCAGAAAACTAGGTATGAAAAAGGGTCAGCTGCTTACCGACCTTATGGACGAGATAAAGAAAAGCGTGGCATCTGCAAAGGAAATTGAGACCCTCCGGGACCTTGCTGAAAAGGTGGCCGGAGCTGCTGAGATGATGCGGGAAGCCGCAGCTCATCTTGGGAAAACTGCCTCGGACGGGGAAATACAGAAAGCATTTGCCCACGCCTGTCCATTCATGGACATTGTCGGGGATGTTACCATGGCATGGATGCTGCTGTGGCGTGCTACCCTGGCCGGTCAAAAGCTTGAGAAGGGAGCGAAAAAGAAAGACAGACCATTTTACGAGGGTCAGCTTAAATCAGCTGAATTCTTTGTCCGATCCGTTCTCCCTGTAACCCTCGGCCGTATTGCTTCTGTTACAGATACCTGTGGTGCTGCTGTTGAAATTGATGCTGATGCCTTCGGCGGCAAATAAAAACTGATTTTTTTCGGTTTGTACCGCTTTTTCAGAGACACTGTCTAGAGATAGTGTCTCTGGAAAAGCCATCACGCTCCTCTGTTCTGCTGATCAAAACGGCGCTGCCGACTCTGTTTAAGCCTCACTTCCAGGCGAAATATGGCTGCTCAAAATGGGCAACCCTGGTCGCCTTTCCGCGAAGAGCCACTTCCCGAAACTGGTACAGTAGTGCTGCTGTCGGAGTGGCTATGGAAGCATCTCCCACCGGCATAAAAAGAACAGGTTCACTGCTCTCGTCCACCCCATGACTGTAAACAGGGGCATCCTCACGCAAAAGTTCCCGGCAGGAAATCCTGTGAATCGATGCCACCTCCCTCTCACTGGGAACAAGCATTGGCACCCGGCCTCCCCAGATAACAACCGGTGTAATCAGAAAACCTGACCTGGTAATAAAATCATCAAGGCAGCCGATCACTCTCTCATCCTCAAGATGTAACCCGACCTCCTCTCCAAGTTCACGTAGTGCTGCCTGTTGAGGATCCTCCCCAAGGTCAATGCTCCCTCCGGGTAAGGCCCATTGCCCTGCATGAGTCTTCAGCCTTGCCGATCTTCTTGTCAAAATAAGGGCTGCTGCATCATCGCACGCAGAAAGCAGGCCAGGCAACCCTCCAAGCCCTCTATAGTCAACCACCGTTAATGCAACAGCCGCCTTTCTCAAATTTCCTGCAGCGAGAGTAAGCCGGTCAAACCTGGTAAGATTTATGATTATGCTCTGCTTGAACTCTGCATTGCAGGTAGGAGAAATCATTCTTACAAAACCCTGCATTTTCCGGTTACAGATTCAGTTGCTCTCGTTTTGCCGTCCCTTGATCCATGGGTATAACCTATCACATCAAAATTCTTGCCTATTTTCTTCACCAGCTTTTCATATCCTTCGTGCTTAGCACGCATACATGTAGAAACATGAATTACCTGCACTCCGGCCTCTTTCATTTTAGCAAGTTTATAATCCAGGTCACCGCCACTGTGAAAAAAACCAATCAATTCGATCTCAATATTCCGGTATCTACTAAAACTTTCAGTTTTTGAGAAAAAACTTCGTAGGCACCCTTTTCCCGTGCACCTATCTGCTGTTTCCTTACGTACCAGAATGGCAATTTTCAACATAGTTCTGTAAAAGTTCAGACTTGCCAGCCGATACCCAGTAAACCGGTTGACAGTGTCCCTGATTTATTATAACCAGATAAATTTTTATAAAATTCAGCAACAAAATGATAAAACCAAAGCCACACTGTAATCCACTCTTTCAGTAAAGAAAATCTACTTTTCCCCTAATAATTATCTCGATTTTATTTTTCATAAAAGAGCTCAATCTGTTGTCAATTACCAATTGTATGGTAATCTCTCTGCAGGAAACATGCATTGCCGGGAAAGAAAGGGAGTCAGAAAAATATGAACAAAGATATGCAGCATTACCTGGAACCAAGCTTCTACCTCGATTACTATGCGCCGGAAGTGTCCGACTTTGCCGCATCCGCCTGCGCCGGCCTGGATTCTCCCGTCAAAAAAGCAGTTTCTCTCTATTATGCAGTTCGTGACCAGATCAAATATGATCCTTATGACCTGCAGTATTCCAGAAGAGCCATGAGAGCCAGTCATGTGGTGAAAAAGAAATCAGGGTTCTGTGTTTCAAAAGCTGTACTGCTTGCTGCAGTAGCCCGCCACCAGCGCATTCCCAGTCGTCTCGGTTTTGCCGACGTGACAAATCACCTGTCCACCATCTCCCTGAGAAAACTGATGGGGACGGGTCTCTTTATTTACCACGGTTACACGGAAATGCTGCTGGAAGGCAAATGGGTCAAGGCTACTCCCGCTTTCAACTTATCCCTCTGCACCCGTTTTAATGTACGACCGCTGGAATTTGACGGCACAGAAGACTCTCTCTTCCATGAACTGGATACGCTTGGCCGGAAACATATGGAATACGTGAGGGACCATGGCCACTTTGCAGACCTCCCTTTTGACAGAATTTTTACCGCCTATGACCAGACTTACCCTGATCTCTTTAAACATTTTGTGAAAAATAAAAAAGCTGATTTCGCAGCTGAAGCTAAACAGGAGCACAGATAAAGCGAATAAAGCGAGGAAAACTTGTTCACCAAATTCGCTTGCCAAGTAATGACACGGTCAATTCGATAGCCAACTGAGCAGTTTCATTATACCTGTCAAGCATAGGATTTATCTCAACAATATCCAAGGAGCTGAGCTTCCCTGAATCGGCAATGGTCTCCATAATGAGATGGGCCTCCCTGCATGTCAAACCACCGGCCACCGGAGTTCCCACTCCTGGTGCATAGAGAGGATCAAGACAATCCATATCAAGACTCACATGGATCTTATCAAGGTGGCTGAGTCGGGCCATGGTTTTCTGCATAACAGAACTCATTCCCTGCTCATCAATGTCCCTCATAGTATAGACCGTGATTCCGCTGCGCTTGAGCATTTTACTCTCCTGCTGGTCAAGCTGCCGTACACCGATCAGGATAACATCTTCCGGTTTTAACTTTTTTCCCGGTCTGCCGATATTGACAAGATCCGAATTTCCAAGCCCCAT
>JAFDME010000080.1 GCA_019306075.1 Deltaproteobacteria bacterium
CAGGATATGATGCCGGAGATCGACTTTTTAACCCTCCACTGCCCCCTTACCCCCCAAACAAAACATCTGATCAACAGGGAGACCCTGGCTCTTATGAAACCGACCGCTTTTCTTATAAATACGGCCCGTGGAGGAATTGTCGATGAAAAGGCTCTTCTTGCATCTCTCGCTTCGGGAGCACTTGCAGGGGCTGCAGTTGACGTGCTCAGTGTTGAACCGCCGCGGAATTCCAATCCGCTGCTGGATGCAAGACTGCCCAACCTTATTATCACCCCCCACTGCGCCTGGGCGAGCAGAGAGGCACGACAGCGGATAATTGATCAAACCGTGGAGAATATCCGTGCCTTTAAGGATGGCCACCCCATCAGGGTCGTGCGATAGAATATCAACAGAAAATCTTCAACAATGCGTTGCCATTACTCGACATGGAGGTATAATAATTCAGGTCGGTGCATGAAAAATTGTTTTCTGATTACCACTGAACCTCAGCTTCATTATTGGATAGTTGTCCTTGAACTATAGTGTTGCAGCCAGCGAGATTAAAGGAAGATCACCTGTTAGCAGCTGAGTTTGAGTGGTAATCAGAAATTGAACTGTTCGTTCAAAATCAAACCATAGGTGAAAAGATATGGCAAATTTCCTGTTTGTACTCGCGTCAAATGACAATGAAAAGGCCACACGCTGTTTCCAATTCGCAAAGATTGCGCACAGCAAGGGACATCAGGTTGATATGTTTTTTATTGACAGCGGTGTTGACTGGGCAGTCAAAGGCAGGGACGGCTCAACACTCACAGTAACGGGCGACTGTGTAAATGATTATCTGCCTTATCTTATTGAGAGCGAGGTTGCCACAGGAGTGTGCACCCCCTGCGCCAAAAACAGAAAGATGGATGAAGCCGATTTTAACAGTAATATGGTGCTTGACGGCGGCCCCCATCTCATCGATATGGCAGCGGAAGCGAAGGTTTTTAATTTTTAGCGACAAAAAGACCGGGACAGCACTCCATGCTGTCCCGGTCTGGAAACGATATACAACAGATATATAAGGGCACCTACCAATGGCCGTCCTTATTGGCACTGGTGCTGTACTCCACCGGGCCGGTCTTGAATGCCTCAACAGCTTCCTCAACGGTACCTGCCACATCATTGACTACCTTTACCCCGGCAGCCTCAACAGTTTTAAACGCATTGGGTCCACAATAACCGGTTAAAAGGACTTCAGCACCCTTCTCACTGACCATCGTGGCTGCCTGAATGCCCGCCCCTTTGAACGCATTTACATTTTCACTATTGTCAACTGCCTCAAATTCCATCGTCTCAGTATCAACAATGATTATATAAGGAGCCCGGCCAAAACGCGGATCAACTTCATCACTGAGATGCACCCCTTTCGCAGTAACAGCTATCTTCATATCAATTCTCCTGCCACATTTTATCAGGCGCCGCCACCTCCACCGCAAACCTGATTTTCATTAATCATTGGAACTTTCCCTGCAATCATATCCTCGACAACCGGTCTGATATCAATACGTTCAGCATCATGATACACATCTATGCCCACCTGATTAAAACCCATCAACGGCCGCATACCGATCCCGCCAACTACAAGCTGCTGCACATTATTCTCTGCCAGCAGATTGACCGGAACCATACAACCACCCTGAACATGCTCCTTGTTGTTCAGAATAGAAACCTCTTTTACCTCTCCATCCTCTACATCAATCAGGGTAAAAACATCACAATGTCCAAAATGTCCTGACCGCTTGCCATCAAGACCACCCATCCCTTCTGATGGAACTGCAATACGTGTTACCGCCATTTCTTTCTCCTTTTCATTTTTATTTGATGATTGCGGAAAAGTCCTTCAGCCCCATCAGATTCATGGACGGGGAATGCATGATTTCATCCCAGACCTTTCGAACCCCAGCAGCCGCCTCTGAGTTTTCCTTATATTCAAGAATATTTTTCCCTTCGACCATAGCCTCGATAAAAAGAGAATCAAAGAGAATCCGTCCCACAACGTTCATATTTCTCTTCCGAGCCACTTTTTCAATTTCCCTGGTCATCTCCCTATTCAAATCATACTTATTGATGCAGACCAGTCCAGGAATTTTAAAATGGGCAGCAAGATCCGCAACCCGCTCCATATCGTGAAGTCCTGAGACGGTTGGTTCCACGACAATAACCAGGGCAGTTGCACCTCCTATTGCGGCAATAACGGGACAGCCTATGCCCGGCGGCCCATCGGTCAATATAAGGTCCCTGCCGGTTTCCTCCGCCACGGTTCTTGCCTGTTGCCGTACCAGGCTTACCAGTTTGCCGGAGTTTTCTTCAGCGATGCCGAGTCTGGCGTGAACCATGGGGCCATACCGGGTATCAGAAATATACCACTCACCACATTTCTGCACCGGAAAATCGATTGCCTGTTCGGGGCAAAGATCAACACAGACACCACATCCTTCGCAGCTTATGGGGTCAACGACAAATTCTTCGGAAATAGCCTCAAATTTACACAGCTCCAGACATCTTCCACATTCCGTACAGTCATCATTTCGAATTTTCGCTATGGATCCACCCATAAAATCCGTTTTCTTTTTAATCTCCGGATTCATCAGCAGATGCAGATTGGCTGCATCAACATCAGCATCACACAAAACAGTGTTTTCTGCCAGAGATGCAAAAGCTGCGGTAAGACACGTCTTCCCTGTCCCCCCTTTACCACTTATTACAACAAGTTCTCTCATTCTTCCGCTCTCCTTCTCTAGCAGCTTGCCAGTTTCTCTATACGATTATACAGATCACGAAACTTATCCGCCCATTCCGGCTGCACCTCTATTATCAATCTCCCGGTTGAATAAGCTTCAGCAATTTTACGATCAAAAGGGATCTCCAGCAGAACAGGGATATCCTCCTCGGCGGCATACTCCCTTACCCCGTTATCCCCTATGTCTGAGCGATTGATCACCAGACCACATGGGATTCCAAGAGTTTTAATGGCCTCAACCCCAAGTTTCAGATCATGCAGCCCAAAGGGGGTCGGTTCAGTCACCATAAGGACAAAATCAGCCCCCTTTACTGCCGCTATCACCGGGCAGGAAGTACCTGGAGGAGCATCAATAATTGTGATACCATTATTGATGTTAACGGATCGTACCTTTTGTATAAGAGGTGGTGACATCGCCTCCCCCACCCGTAATTTGCCATGGGAAAAAAGAATATCTCCGGCAGTGCCGGACTCGACCACGCCGAGTTCACGCTTGCCGTCTCCAACAGCACCCTCTTCACACACCTCCACACATCCGCCGCAGCTGTGGCAGAGCTCAGGAAAAACCAGAACCTTGCCTCCGACAACAGTCAGGGCGCGAAACCTGCAGATCTCCGCACATTTTTTGCAGCCTGTGCACAAGTCATCATCTATTTTCGGAATAAACGTCGTCACTTCTTCAACCCTGGAAATCTCGGGGTGAAGGAAAAGATGTGCATTTGGTTCCTCTACATCGCAGTCGAGCAGCCTCACACCTCCGCCAAGAGCCGACGCCATGTTGGTTGCAACCGTGGTCTTGCCGGTTCCTCCCTTGCCACTTGCCACACTGATAATCATAATATTACATTCTCCCTGACGGCCACCCCGGTAATTGCCTCACATATGAAGTTTTTTTCTTACCCACCCGAAATTTTAAAGGGTGCCTTAAATTTTTACGAGATAGTCAACTTTATACCTTAAGCAGCAGATTAATTGATTTAAGGATCTCCAGCATCTCCCCGGCCTCTCTTTCCCCGGGACTCAGAGGAAGCTGCATAAACACACCCAGCCCCTCTGAGTATTCATGAAAATCTTCATGGGAAAGAGAACTCACCATAGCGTAGTTGATCAGCGGCTGCTTTTTCATCAATTCGGTGACAAGAGTCAAAGGTTCCGTATCTTTCAGCTGCACATCGACGACAACTACATCAATTCCGCCTTCTTCAACTCTTTCCAGAACTTCTTGTCTCGAGACAGCATTGACGACCTCAACATCATCATGGTTCTCCAGCCCCCCGGCCAACCCTTCCATGGATGCAGGATCTTTACTGACCAGCATTATTCTTGTCATTCCCTTCTCCGTTTCTATTTCTGTTGTCCTTCCATAACTGAAATCTTCTTCTCCAGCTCTTCCATCATTTTACGGGCAGATTCATACTGAGCTTTGAGATCGTTCAACTCATTCCCGGATCCACCACTTTTCATGGTTGAAGGCTGCACTCCTCTTCCTCCTGCCTGTCCGGCTCCCTGGCCCATTCCCATTCCCCGGCCTCGTCCTCTGCCGACGCCTGAAAAAGCGGAATAATCTGTTCGTTGGCACATGCCTCTTCCTCTACCACTGGTAGGTCCCTGACCTTCGGGGCCGGTTTGATTAAATCCTGGCATAACGAATCCTCCTGATTATAAAAGTCCACTGCCCGTTTTTCACCGGCTACAGCCAGCACCAGCGAACACGCTGGTGACCGGTCATACACTGATTGGTCCCGCAACACCTGTTACGTGGACAACCGGGCATAGTAAAATCTGCCAAATCCAAACCTTTGGCATAAAGAGACAGAACTGTCTCTACCTCACCTGTCATAAAGGGAATTACGCTCACTCCGGCCGCATCAAGCAGTGCTGCAGGCCCGCGCGACAATGCACCACAAATCAGTACTCTTATCTCCAATTCTGCAAGCATATCAATAATAGAACTAAACGCCCCGGGCTGAAATAATTCTATCTGCCGACCAACAACCTCTTCCTTGTCAATGTTCGCAACGAGAAGCATCTGGGCCGAATCAAATACCGGGGAAATTCTGTTACCCCATACTGTTATACCTACCTTCATTCCCTCTCCTCCTGCTCTTTACTTAGCAACAACTGGTCCACCTGGGAGATAAATATGAATTAGTTTTGATTACAGTATGTTATACAATAAATGGCAATAGAAAAAATGAGACAACACACATATCAGTAGCACGAATGCTACTGTCATAGGCCGTAAACAGTCGCATTTATGCTACTGCTTACAAAGATTCACTTTTAACGTGGACTGTTCAGAGACGGCCGGACCGACCATCTATTTCCGGAAGAATTATATTATACTTTTTCAATTTTCTAAAGAGAGTGCTTTTATGGATTCCAAGTTCTTTTGCCGCTGCCAGCCGATTATAACCGGTTTTTTTCAGTGCCTCGACAATTCTCTCCTCTTCTGTAATCCTCACAGACTCACCTATTGAAGATCGCCGTTGTGAGTCCATCTCAGTCCTCTCCTTTTGCAGATAGGCAGGCAGATAAGAAACGCCTATCTCCCCTTCTGAACAGAGAACAAAACCATGCTCAATGATATTTTCAAGTTCACGGATATTTCCCGGATAGTCATGGGTCAGCAGGACAGCCATCGCCTCTTTGCTCACTCCTGACACTGATTTCCCCTTGAACCGATTCATTTTCCCTACGAACCGTTCGACAAGGAGCGGGATATCTTCCATCCGCTCCGCCAGACGAGGGAGCTGGAAACGAATAATATTGATGCGGTAGAACAGATCCCGTCGAAATTTTCCGTCCGAAACAAGTCCTTCAAGATCTCTGTTTGTTGCTGCAATTACTCTTGCCTCTGTTTTTATTTTTTCAACACTGCCGAGGGGCTGAAATTCCTTCTCCTCCAGAACGCGCAGCAGTCGAACCTGAAAGGCGGCGCTGGTATCCCCGATTTCATCAAGAAAAATGGTTCCCTTCCCTGCTGCCTCAAACAGCCCCGGTTTGTCCTTATCGGCATTTGTAAAGGCCCCCGCCCTGTAGCCGAAAAGCTCAGATTCAAGCAGAGTGTCCGGCAGAGCGCCGCAATTAATAGCAATGAAAGGTTCATCTTTTCGCAGAGAGAGATTATGAACGGCTGACGCCATCAGTTCCTTTCCTGTTCCCGTATCTCCCTCAATGAGAACGGTGGAATCACTCTCCGCCACCTTGGGAAGAATATTGAAAATTATCTTCATCGCCTTGCTGCGGCTGACCATATCACCCACCTGATAACTGCCGGTCAATTCCCTCCTCAATTCTTCAACCAGACTGTGGTCGCGAAAAGTTTCCACCCCTCCCAGCACCTCTCCCCGCTCATTTTTCAATGGAGCGGTTGAAACTGAAATGGGAATACGCTTCTGCTGATTATTAATGATATAGGTGGAACTGCTGACAAAAGACTTACCCTCTTTCATGGTACGCTTTAAGGCACAGGCGCCCTCACACATATTTGAGCGAAAAACCTCCCAGCAGAACCTGCCGATCGCCTCGCTACGCGGCGTCCCGGTTATCTCTTCAGCGGCACGGTTAAAGGTCATGATTCGCCAGTTATGGTCAACAGTAAAGACACCATCTGAAATCGATTCCAGGATAATTTCGTTTGCAGACCTGGCAATTTTGTCCGACTCTTTCATTCCATCACACCTCTAATCCGGGACTTGCCGGTAAAAAAATCTCATCTGCTGCTTCTACCGGCAGGTAGTTTTCAACAATCCATATACAGCTATAGCACCGGTACATTTTTCTCTCGGAAGAACATAACCATCTCTTCAGAAAAAACGAGATATCCCGGCCAGCATCTCTTCATTTTACCCTTTTTGACATTGCTAATCACAGATACGGGATATACAATGGTTCCTTATGGAAGCTGTCAATATCACATCTGAAATATTATTTATGCTGTTCTGGGTCGGTTTTGTCTCCGGCCTGATTGATTCCATTGCCGGAGGCGGGGGCCTGATAGCACTTCCTGCTCTTCTCTTTGCCGGACTGCCCCCCCAGACTGCTCTTGGCACCAACAAGCTGCAGGGCAGCTTTGGGACACTTACCGCCGCCTGGAATTATATGCAAAAAGGGGATGCCACACTGCAAAAAGCGCTCCCGGGTATAGTCTCCACCCTGATCGGAGCAACTGCAGGAACATGGCTGGTCCAATCCCTGGATCCGACATTCATCAAGCCGCTTATCCCTTTCCTGCTGTCGGCGGTTTTCATCTACACACTTTTCTCCGGACAGCTGGGAAAAGAGGACAGAACACCAAGAATGGGCAGGAATATTTTCTATCTGCTGTTTGGCTTAACCTTGGGCTTTTATGATGGTTTTTTTGGTCCGGGAACCGGTTCTTTCTGGACCGTAGCCTTTATGATTTTTGCCGGATTCAATATGACCAAAGCTACCGGATTTACAAAAATCATGAACTTCACCTCTAACATTGTCGCCCTGTTCTGGTTTACTCTCGGCGGAAATGTTGTCTACTCCGTCGGATTCACAATGGCAGCAGGCCAGGTGATCGGAGCCCGAATAGGCTCAAATCTTGCCATCAGAAGAGGTGTCGGGTTCATCAGACCTGTCTTTCTTATGGTAGTACTCTTTACCATCATCCGCCTGGTCTATATAAGCTATATCAGCAGCGCATGAAAAAGCCATTTCACCGCAAAAAAGGGGCTAGCCAGCCGCAGGCAACAGTCTCCGAGATGACAGCACTTTTAAGTGACACCTACAGAAGGCACAAGTGGAGACTCGCCGCCGGATTTACAGCCCTGCTCCTTGTCGATTTCCTCCAGCTGATAGTACCACGGATAATAAAATTTACCGTCGACGGCCTGTCCGGCGGGACAATAGAAAAGAGTGAGCTTTTAAAAGCCGGCGGCCTGATCATTCTTATTGCCGCCCTGGTTGTGATCCTTCGTTTTACCTGGCGCTACCTGATTATAGGATTCTCCCGTCTTCTGGAACGGGATCTGAGAAACCGTATCTTCAGTCATATCCTGAAAATGGATGGTCCTTTTTTCGAAAAACGGACAACCGGGGATCTTATGGCCCACTGCAGTAATGATCTCTCGGCGGTCCAGATGGCCTGCGGCATGGGAATGGTTGCAGCGGTGGATGCCCTGGTCATGCTGCTTGCCGCCATCGGATTCATGATAGCCATCCACCCGTTTCTCACCTTTCTGGCCCTGCTGCCCATGCCATTTCTGGCCATCAGCACCCGTATCCTCTCCGCCAGACTTCATAAACATTTCTCCGTGGTACAGGCGCAGTTTTCTCTGCTCACAGAATTTTCCAGATCCACCCTTGTCTCCATCGGGCTGATAAAATCCTATACCATGGAGAATTTCCAGACCAGCCAGTTTGATGATCTTGGCAGACAGTATGTAAAGGCTAACCTGCGGGTTGCTGCCATTCAGGGGCTGATCAGCCCTATTGCCACCCTGGTTGGAAATGCAGGGATGCTTATGGTGCTCTTTTGGGGGGGCAAATTTGTCATCGAAGGCCAGATCACCATGGGAGATTTTGTCGCCTTTATAATCTACCTCTATATGCTTATCTGGCCGGTTATGGCTATTGGCTGGGTGGCCAACCTGGTCCAGAGGGGAATAACCTCTCTCAACCGGATACACCAACTGGTAACAACCAGTGCCCTGTTGCCAGACCCGGCAACAGGACCAGCGAGAGATGACAGCAACCGTGGTTTCCAGCTGAAGAATCTGTCATTCAGTTACCCATCAGCCAACCACCCTGCTCTCAGCAGTATCACCCTTGATTTCACTCCCGGTATATACGGGATTACCGGCCGCACAGGATCAGGAAAATCAACCCTGTGCAAACTGCTTACCCGCCTCTATCCTGTGGAGAATGGCCAGCTTTTTTTTGCAGGACATGATGTCAATCAATATCCGCTGTCACAGATTCGCTCCCGAATAGGTTATGTGAGCCAGGAACCTGTCCTCTATTCAGATACGGTAGCTGAAAACATATCCCTGGGCAGACCGGATGCATCGCAGGATGAAATTGAAAATGCTGCCCGAAATGCAGCGGTCCATCAGGATATCCTCTCCTTGGGAAACGGCTACCAGACACTTATCGGTGAAAGAGGCATCAAACTGTCAGGAGGACAGAAGCAACGGCTGGCCCTGGCCAGGGCATTGCTCTGCGACAGAGAAGTACTGCTTATTGATGACGGACTCTCGGCGGTCGATGTAGAAACCGAGCAGGAGGTCTTCGCAGGATTGAAACACTCTTTCAAACATAAAGTTGTCATTATCATTTCCAACAGAACAAAACTGCTGTCAATGACTGACCGCATAATCGTTTTCAGGGACGGCAGGATAGAAAATATCGGCACTCATAAGCAGCTGCTGGGAGAAAACCAACTGTACCGTTCAATGTATGACAAACAGGTAAGAAACCGGGCCGACAGGGAGAGCACGGCGTCATGATGAATTTCGGTTACCACGAGGAGGGTCCTCCACGTTCCATAGGGGATCTCCATCTCTGGCGTAGAATCGGCACATTCTGCACGCCTTACCGGATTCTTCTCATATTTGCTCTTTTTCTCTCCCTGCTGGTAACAGGAGCAACGCTCTCCCTGCCCTACCTGATGCAACACGGAATTGATAATTATATTACCAACCAGCTCATCTCATCAGAGATGCGGCTGACAGGGCTTGCCCGGACAGCCGCCTGGTACGGGAGCTTCATAGCACTGCTCTTTCTCGTATCATTTTGTCAGATAATGACCCTGGAATGGATCGGTCAATCGATCATGCATACAATACGACAGAAATTGTTCCTGCATCTTCTTCAACTGGATATGGCATTTTTCAACACCCATGCCACAGGAAGGCTTGTAACCAGATTGACAAATGATATCCAGAACATGCATGAGATGTTCACTTCGGTTATTGTCACCCTTTTTAACGATCTTCTCAGGCTGACATGTATACTGTTTCTGCTTTTCTGGATAAATCCCGAGCTGGCGGCGATCATGACCTTTTTTGTTCCGCTCTCACTCCTGGTCACCATCTTTTTCGCCCGCCTGGCAAGAGAGAGGTTCAGGGCAATCCGTACCCAACTGGCCAGACTCAACAGTTTTTTGGCGGAATCCATCGCCGGGATCAGCATACTGCAGCTTTTCGGCAGAGAAGAGTCAAGCAAAAACACTTTTGCCGGGCTGAGTGAAGGCTACCTGCAGCGTACTCTGCGACAGATCCGGCTTTTTGGCGCTTTCATGCCTCTCACGGAATTTATGAGTTCTACTGCTGTTGCCCTTATTCTCTGGTATGGTGGTGGAGAAATCATCAAAAAACAACTGACTCTGGGAGAGTTCGTCGCATTCCTCTCCTATATGCGTCTCTTCTTTCAGCCACTCCGTGAACTTTCTCAAAAATACTCGATAGTCCAGTCAGCCATGGCCTCGGCCGAACGAATTTTCCAGCTGATTGATACTGAAAACCAAATTATACAGCCGGAGAATTCAGCCCGGATAGAAGCATTCAAGGGGAGACTGCAGTTCAACAATATTTCATTCAGTTATGAAAAAAACACACCGCTCCTCGATAATATCTCCCTTACCCTGCCCGCCGGCAAAACTATTGCGCTGGTCGGCACCACCGGATCCGGCAAAACCACACTTGTTAACCTGCTGCTGCGCTTCTACGACCCCCGGGAAGGGAGTATAACTATTGACGGTGTAGATATAAAAAATCTGGACCTGAAAGAACTGCGGACCATTGTCGGCGTCATTCATCAGGATGTTTTTATTCTGCAGGATACACTTTTTGCCAATATCGTTCTCGATACCGGATGCTCACGGGTAACAGTTGAAAAAATTCTTCGCCAGACAGGAACAGACCGTTTTGTCCATAAGCTCCCGAAAGGCCTTGATACCCTGATAGGTGACGGCGGCCAGGAACTGTCCACCGGAGAAAAACAACTGCTTGCCTTCATGAGGGTCATCTGCAGGGCTCCAAAAATTCTCATACTCGATGAAGCTACGGCAGCCATAGACACAGAATCCGAGAACATTCTGGAAAAGGCTGTTGCCGACAGTTTCAAAAACCGTACCTCCCTTATAATTGCACACAGGCTTTCAACAATACGCCGGGCTGATCAGATCGTTGTCATGAGTCACGGAAAAATTGTTGAACAGGGAACCCATAACCAGCTGCTCAAAGAAAAAGGTCACTATGCCAGGCTGGTGGCGATAGACCTGAAAGATGACAGCCGATGAAAAAGAAGAAGAAAAATGAAGTAGATGACCGGGAACTTAAACAGGTGATCGCTGACTTTCTCGATCAGGGCCATGTGGAAAACATAATTTCGATGTTCCGCCATGAACCGCGCTACTACGGGTGGACAGGAGAGCTGCTGACAGATGAACGTTTCAGTGTTCGTCTCGGCATCTCAGTCCTTTTTGAGGAACTTGTAAAAACCGAGGGAGACAACCCCTCTCTTGCGATTCTGTCCCTTATAGAAGTGCTGGAATCTGAAGCCCCCCTCTTCCGGGGTGAAGCAGTTTCGCTCCTGGGGACAATAGGCACTGAGACAGCGCTGTC
>JAFDME010000081.1 GCA_019306075.1 Deltaproteobacteria bacterium
GCTCACCTTCTGTTGTCCCGGGGCGGCGGGATATGAGAACTTTCATACCGAAAGTTTTAGCTATTTCTGCAACTCTTCTCCCGTTGCTGCCATAACCGACAATGCCGAGAGTTTTATTTTTCAGTTCGATAATAGGGTGGTTAAGCAGACAGAATTGTCTGGCTTTCTGCCATTCTCCTCTCTGCACATCGTTATGGTAGGGGAGCAGGCTGGTGGCAAGGGCGAGCATGGAGGTGAAGACATGCTGCGCAACAGAGTCTGTACCGTATGCCTGGCAGTTGCAGATGGTAATTCCCTGCCCGGTAGCCGCCTGCAGATCAATTATGTCGGTGCCGGTGGCCACTACACAGATCAGTTTTAGAGAAGGTGCATTTTCCAGATGTTCTCGGCTGATTTTAACCTTGTTGAGAATAATGAGTTCCGCCTCTTTTATTCTCTCCATCGTTTTCTCAGGAGCTGTGGAGCTAAACATTTTACAGGGGTTGCATTCGTTTTCAAGGTCTCTCAGTACCAGATCATCAAGACCTTCTGTATCAAGAAAAACTGTTTTCATGGTTTTATTTTTACCTTTTTCTTTGTCAGGCCGAGTTTTTCCATATCGGCAAGGTACTCTTCCGATCTGTCGAGATAGAAGGCCAGTGCTTTGGAAAAATATTTGCCGACCAGACCGTCCACAAAGACCTGACTTATTTCACGGTGTCGTTTAAGAACAAGCTGTGAGCGATAAAAAATCAGCCATTCCTCCCTGGACATATTTTCCACAATGATGGATAACGCTTTGCGGGACCTTGGTTGATACATCCAGAAATACATGAGATCCAATGCGTTGACGATGATAAGCTTTTCCTGTTCCCGTGCCTCGAAATTCAGTGTTTCCATCATCATTTTCGGTGACTGCAGCATTTCAAGGACATCTTCTTCAGGAAACTGCAGGTCCAGTTTGGCAAAAACTGCGAACAGTTGGGAGATTTTGGTTCTGTAACCAATGAGTCGGGCCCGAATATTAGTTAGTCTGTCAACCAGTCCTTCTATGATTGCCGCAACGCAGTCGGAGGCAAATTTGGAGATAATGGCCGCCCACTTCTGCAGCACTCCTGCCGCGTCCGGTACTCCGGCAAACTGGAGAGCTATGCCGATTATGGAGTTAAGTACGACAGCCAGAGGAATGGCCAGGATCGAGCGGAAGAAGTTTCCCGCAGCGGCACCCTTCTGCAGACCACGGAAAAGATTGTGGCTTGAAATATAGATGCCGTTTGCAAGTCCCATAACTGAATAGAGGAGAATGGGGTTTGTGCTGGTGGTAATACCAAGATTGTGATCCAGGAGTAGAGTTTTTACAAAATAGTCCAGGAGAGGTACTGAAAAGCCTGTGTAAAACAGGGAGTCGGCTATTCGGCTCCAGCTGATTAAGGAGTTCCATGGCAGCAGGGGAGAGCGGCGCAGTCCTCCACCTCCGAGGACTGACTGAATGATATTTCGTGATCCGGTAATGGCAAACCAGATAAAGGCGCCAAAATAGGCAAGGAGCCACCACTCTTTAGTGAGGTAAAAAGTTAGAAAAGCAGGAATAAAGCCCACAAGTACCTTGAGGGTATTTTTCAGGTGAGTGTTCAGGTATTTCCAGGGGTGTTTGAGTTTCTCTTCTGCTTTTTCCGAACCGGTAAATCTTATCTGTTCACTGTTCTGCCCTGACCCGCCAAGGGTGGCGATATTTCCGGCTATACCGGGGTGAACTTTAAAACTATCCAGACTCCAGTCTTTCCACCTCCTGCATCCCGGTTTTCTAAATATCGGCGGTGTCTTGACAAAGTCGGTTTTTCCGATTGATCGTGGCCCATCATGGCAGCATTTATGAGAATTTCGGGTGAGTAATGCTGTCACCGGAATAAGGGTTCGTTTTTTCCTGGTAACTTCTTTCAGCACCACCTGTTTTGCTCTTGCAGGCAGAGTCTCAAGGACTACCATTCCCATGCCGTACTGATGTTCTGCCTGCCCTGCTGATCCCGAACCTATGTGGGAGGCAAGGGTGCGCTTTTTATAATAGTTGTGAAACGTGCTGAGATGATAAAGAATATCCAGCAGCTGCGCCTTTCTTTCAACCATTCGTTGAAATTCACGGTCAATCGTCTCTTTTGCTATATGCTGTTCAGTTGATAATCTAACATGTTTCTCCAGCAGGAGACGCTGTTCCTCGTACTCCCAGATAATTGTCTGGATTACTCTTTTAAGGCTGATAACATTGTCGTCACTAAGAGCATTCTGCAGGGAACGGACCAGACGATAATGATCTTCAGGGCTTTTAAGGTCAACTGACTCCCCAACGATCTCTTCCAGATCTCCGGGTACACTGGAAGTTATGCCATGGGCGGCATTTTTCAGATTATAAATTTCAATATGTGTTATCAATCCCTTGCACATATATAGGAGTTCCAGAATATCCTGGGCTGACAAATTACTGAGGTTAAGGGTGAACTTTGAGCTCGAGTGCAGGGAAAGCAGTTTGCGGAGCAGTTCCTCAGGCGAAAGTTTTAGCAGTTCCGGCAGATCAGGGCTTTCCCCCGGCCTGGCCGGGTCATGGATATCCGGATTTCTGGATGGCAGCAGGAACTTTTCGATGATCGTTTCCACGTCGATTGTTTCGAGTTTTTCAAGACGCGTCTTTTGCAGCTGTTTATCCGCCGGCCCGCCGGTTTCTTTTTTGACCTGGAGAATAAGGGCTTTTCGAATAAAACTTGCCAGATGCAGCAGGGATGGCTGGCCGGCTCCCACAAAGTCGATAAATTCATTTCTCTGCAGGGGGCTCAGCTTTATCCTCAGATCGTCGTTGAGAGTTTTTCGGTACTTGCGGTTAAAAATATCAAAAACTTCAAAGACATACTTCTGCTGATAGTGAGATACTTTACGACCATCATCCATCAGCTTTTTGACAGACTCATCTTCGAGAAATTTGAGAAAGGCGCGGTTGTTGTTGACTCCGTGGGGTTCCCAGGTAAAACGGACATACTTGTCCCGATGTTGGGCCAGCATCTCAATCCCTACCTGGACGTTGACATTCAGGGCCGCACTGGCCTCAATCAGTTCTTCGATTACTTCCGGACTGACGTAGTTGTAATAGACCACTGTCAGATATCGGATACCTTTAATCCATGCATCCATTACAAGGTGGGTGGGTGACTTCCTTCCCTTGGTGTTGGCGTCGTGTACATGATCATCAAACGCGAACTGATTCCACTCTTCCGGCATTTCGAGCAGGTGGTATTTTGTCAGTTCTGTTCTCACTCTTCGCTGGTTCCCGGTAAAAACCATGCGGAAATCATGGGCCAGCTGGAGCTGGCGAATCTCATTGTCGCGGCATCGCAACAGATCCTTCATGATCTGAACAAGGATTCTCGCTGTATTTTTCTGGTAAAATGGGGTGGAGGACAGAGAAACTTCGTCGCGGAGAGAACGGAGGGCTTTGATTCGATCACTGGCAGTCCCCTGTTCAAATGAACCGAGCAGACTGGCGGTGGCGTAGGCAATACGCAGACCCTGGGGGGCCGCCATTTCTTTGATACCCTGGGGATGCATATGCTCGACGAGCAGTGAACGGAGGTTTCTGGATTGTCCTCCCCTTTTCAGAATGTCATTGACTATGCTAAGAAGCTGGTAGTCATTTTTATCAAAATATATTGCGGCAGGTTTATTTTTCATTATCAATAACAGCGTCAGGTGTTGTCCGGATTAATTTGTCTTTCAACTCAGGATAACACCTGTCTCGCCTTAATAACAGAATTAAAGCAGGCTATGCCCGTAACACAGAAGCTCCATTTTTTCTCGGAGTCGGAGTTTATACCATTGCTTTTCAGGGTGCTTACCTGCTTTTCCTGACAGCCTAACAGCCTGACAGCCTGACAGCCTAACAGCCTAACAGCCTGACAGTCTAACTGTCTAATAGCCTGGGTTGCGGGCATCGCCCGCTTTAGACTGTTAGCCTGTCAGATGTACTCTTCTGTTTGCATCCATCAAATGTTTTTACGGAAGGCCATGATTTTTATCTCTATTCATTTCTTGACTTGTCCTGCGGATATCGGCATGATAGCAAAAAAACAGATACGTTTTCCCCTCATTAAGCCGGGCATTTCCATTGATTAAATACAGGGACATATTAAGGTGGAAAAAAAGCGCAAGTGCTAACCGGGAGGAGTTCAGCTGGATTCTCTATGACGTTGGTAACTCGGCCTTTGTTCTTGTCATGGTTACCGCCCTGATGCCGATCTTTTTCAAAGATGTGGCAGCTGTCGGTATGCCTGCATCTGTTTCTACCGCCAACTGGGGCTTTGCTAATTCTGCAGCGTCTTTTATTCTCGCATTTCTTTCGCCTGTTCTCGGAGCAATGGCAGATTACAAGGGGAAGAAAAAACGTTTTTTCCTCTTTTTCCTTTTCCTGGGGATCAGTTTTACCCTCTCCCTCTCACTGATTGGCAAAGGTCAATGGCTTCTCTGTCTGGTTCTTTTTATTCTTGCCCGGGTAGGTTGGGCGGGGACCAATATCTTCTATGATGCTTTCCTCATCGATGTTGCAAGCCGCAGCCGTATGGATCTGATTTCATCCAGAGGATATGGTTACGGTTATATTGGCAGTGTTATTCCGTTTTTGATTGTTATGGGTATACTCTTTACTGCGGGAATGGATGATGGTTTGCCGGTCAGCGCAACCAGGGCATGCTTTGTTCTGGTTGCACTATGGTGGCTGCTGCTCTCTCTGCCGGCTATAAAAAATCTGAAGCAGCACAACTATATTCCAGTTTCTTCCTCCCCGGTTTTTCACAGCTTTTCCCGGCTGATTAGGACTTTGAAAGATATACGGCTTCACCGGCAGCCGTTTTTATTCCTGGCAGCCTATTTTTTTTATATTGACGGAGTGGGAACTATCATCTCCATGTCCACAGCATATGGCAGGGATCTTGGCTTTGGTGCAACTTTTCTCATTGTGGTTTTGCTTTTTATTCAGATTGTGGCCTTTCCCTTCGCCCTGCTTTTTGGCCGGCTTGCCGGGATTTTTTCGACAAGGCGGATGCTGCTGGCCGGTATTGGTGTCTACTCCATCGCCACCCTGCTGGCTTTTTTGCTGCCATCAATTGGAGACAGTTCTGTTAAAATACTGGTTTTCTGGCTGGTTGCTTTTCTTGTAGCCTCCTCCATGGGAGGCATGCAGGCACTCAGCCGGAGCTATTTTGCCAGACTTATCCCGGCGGAGAAAAGTGCGGAGTTTTTTGGATTTTATAATGTGTTTGGGAAATTCGCCGCAATTATGGGCCCATTTTTGATGGGTATGGTCGGCTATATTACCGGCGAAACCCGTTGGGGTATTTTCTCTATCCTTGTTCTTTTTGGCATTGGCGGAATTCTTCTGTTGCAAGTTGATGAATCCGGCTAGAGGGCTGGTGTTGCCGGTATTTAGTGCCAGTCTGTAAACATGTGCTCTTGTCAATAACAGGGTTTGACTGTATACATATCGCTTGGATTTTATATTTTTTTGAAATAAAGAGACAGGAAACGGTATCTTACCTGATGATACCCATGAAATAAGAAAAGATGATCTCCAGGAGCAATGCAAGCGCAGGCACGTGAAAAAATGAACGATAACGCAGTACTGAAACAGCTGATGACCATGGTTCAAGACTACTATGGTTCCAGGAGGGATGGAAAGTTTCTTGAATATAAATCACCCCTTGAACTGGCTCAGATCCTCCATCTGGACAAATCGACCGAACCGGGTGACTGGCATGAAATTTTTCGATGGCTGGAAAAATATCTGGCATATTCGATTAAGTCAGATCATCCTTTTTTTGTAAACAGGATGTGGAGTGGTGCCAATCTGCCTTCAATAGTTGGTGAAATAATTACTGCTGTATCCAATACCTCAGCCTGTACATATGAATCGGCGCCGGTTTCAACACTGATGGAAAAATATATGATTGATCAGATGCTGGATCTTGTCGGTTTCACCGACGGCGAGGGACAGATGACCACCGGTTCCAGCAATGCCAATATGATAGCCATGATGGCCGCCCGGAATACCAGCATCTCTTCAGCTAAGCATTCCGGGCTTTTCGGCCAGCAGCAGCTCTTTGCTTTTGTCGGGGGAAATGCCCACTACTCGATGGATAAGGCGGCCAATATAACAGGTATAGGTATTGATCATCTCATTAAAGTTCCCCATGGCATAAGGGGAGAAATGGAGATGGATGATCTAAAGAGGGCTATGGATCAGGTGCTGGCTGACGGAGGAGTTCCGTTTTTTGTCGCTGCAACTGCCGGAACTACTGTTCGTGGCAGCTATGATTCCATTGAGCAACTGCTGGAGCTGCGCGATAGATACCATTTCTGGCTCCATGTGGACGGCGCCTGGGGTGGAGCGGTGGTTGTGAGCGAAAAATTACGAAAGAGATATCTGAATGGCCTTGAGCATGCTGATTCCTTTACCTGTGATTTTCACAAAATGTTCGGCTCTTCCCTGATGTGTAATATCCTGCTGATAAACCGGGGAAACCAGCTCTTTGACAGGGTGCTTGCTGCGGGGGACGGCAGTTATCTCTTCCGGGATGAACATGACAGCGAAGTTGATGATCTTGGCGCTGTCTCACTGCAGTGCGGTCGCAGAGTAGATAGTTTGAAATGGTTTCTGGACTGGAAATTCTTTGGCCGGGAAGGTTTTTGCCGGCGGATTGAGGGCTATCTTGAACTCTGTGAATATGCAGAAAAGCTGGTTGACGGGAGCGAGGTGCTGGAAATGGTTGCGCCCCGGACATCCTTTAATGTCTGTTTCAGGTTCAAGTTTGCAGAGGAGGAGGTCAATAACTTTAATCTGGCCATCAGGACCCGCCTCTATCAGCAGGGAACGTGTCTTGTCGGCATCGCATATATAGAGAGCGATTTGTGTATGAGATTGCTGGTTACCGATCCTGCAGCGGCGAGGGAGGATATTTATGCCTTTTTTCAGTCACTGATAGAGACGGGACGGATTATTCAGCAGGAATGGGAGCGATAGATGATTCGCGCCGCCCTGATATTCTGGCTTATCGTCTACTCCGTTCGTCGTCGTGTTCTTCCGTATCATTTTTTTCAGCTCAACTGTGACTATTTTAACCCTGCAAAAAATATCTTCTCGAAGCTCGATATGGATCGTCATATTCCCGCACAATGGCGGCTTTTGCAGGTTGAGGATGATGGTGTAACCGTGCCTGATTTACCGGTTTTTTTTAAACCTGAATGGGGACAGAATTCACACGGAGTCTATTTTATCAGAAACACCAGTGATCTCCGGGACGTAAGAAAAAAAAGAGTTGTAAAGAAGACTGCCTGTCTCTTACAGGCTGTTGCCTGGGAGAGAAGGGAATATGATATTTTTTATATCAGATCAGCTGAAAAAAGCCAGGAGTGTGGTCTGCTGTCAGTTACTGAAGTGACAAACAGTGGCGCTTCGGAACCGGTTGTAAATGGTGTGCATAACAAGGATTCAAGTTATCATGAAATAACCGCAGACTTTACCTCCGCCGAACAGAGGCAGTTATGGGAAATGGTGAGGGATGCGGGCAGATTTCAAATCGCCAGAATTGGCCTTCGTGCAGACTCAAAAGAGGATCTTCTTGCCGGGAATTTTCATATAATTGAGGTGAATATTTTTCTTCCCATGCCTCTGCTTCTGCTGGATGAAAGTATATCTTTTGCCGACAAATATCAGTTTATCAAAAAAAGCATGGCACTGGCTGTCTGTTTAATTGCGAATCTTCCTCGGAAACCAGACCGCCATGCCATTTTCTTCAGACAACTTGTCGCCCACTATAAGGTGAAGGGATGCTGACTGTTAAGCGCCTGGTTTATAAATGGATTGACCGCAGGTTCCTGGGAGGGTGCAGCAGCTATAATACCCTTGATATACGAAAAAACTGCCGTTCAAAACTGCAGGCCAGGGAGGTTTTCGCAGCATTTAATATCCCCCATGCAAAGGGGGATATCTTTATCAATCCCTACAAGGCTGTAAAGTTTGCCAGGATCCATGGCTTTCCTCTGGTGGTGAAACCGAATGTGAGCGGTTTTTCCCGGGGCAGTCACTTTCCGATTACCGGCTTTAGAGAGTTACTCTCTGCCATATTCCTGGCAAAGATGTGGTGGCCCGTGTCCGTAGTTGAGCAGTATCTGGAAGGGAAGAATTATCGGGTTGTGGTTGTCAGGGAGGGGATCATGTCTGTTATCCGCAGGTATCCGCCCTTCGTTGACGGTGACGGCAGAAATTCTATCAGTCGTCTGGTTGACCGGGAAAATGATCTTCGGGAGAGTATGGATCTTTTCCCGGTTATTCATCCAATTCCAAAAGACAGAAAAATACGACACTACCTGAAGAAGAGAAATCTGACTCTGGAGTCTGTTCCTGCAGACGGTGAACGGGTGCAGCTGTTTAACCGGATCTCTCTCGCCCCCGGCGGAGTTATTGAAACCATAGATAAAAACAGTCTGGCAGAAGACAATAGAAAACTGTTTGAAGGAATTCTTGATCATTTTGGTGCAAATATTCTGGGTATTGATGCCATCTTTGAAAAGGGTATTGAGCAGAGCTGCCGGCAGCAGAAGGCTATACTGCTGGAGGTTAACTCCCGTCCATATTTGAAAATGCATGATGTGCCCAGGTATGGTCAAAAGGAAGATCTGACGCCCTGTTATGACAGGCTTGATAATCTTGTGGTACAGCAGCAGGATATCTACTGAGATGAAGGGTCTGTCCCTGACGTACTATCTGTTTCTCGGATTTCATGGTCTCCTCCTTGGAATATTTCCGTTTTTCCTGCCTGTCTATCTGTATAATAGTGGCAGCGAATTATCCAGGATCGCTTTTTTCATAGCTTTCAGCGGAGCCGGTTTCTTCTGCACCCTGTGGGTGTGGGATCGGCTGCGTTCAGATCGGTTCCGGCCGATGATTATTCTTTCGCTGTTGCTGGAACTGTCGCTGGTTTGTGCCGTCTATTCCGGCACTGATCTGTTCCTCGTGGCACTTTTGAACGGTGGCTACAGCTGTCTCTACTGGATGATCCAGCGCACGCTCTTTTTTTCCCTTGTTTCAGCTGACAACAGCGGACAGCAATTCGGTAATTTTCAGATCTTCGTTCTTATTACGGTAAAGATCGGGATCTTTATCGGCAGTATTATCCTCGGCAGGTTCGGTTTTGCTGCAATCACTCTTATCTCTCTGGTCGTTGCCTCCAGTGCGGTTGTGGTTTTTTTTCTGAGGAACGAAGGGGCTCAGGAGATTCCCGCCGTTCTGAGGAGCCAGCGACCGGTCGGGCTGAAGGAGCTGATATCTTTTAAGGACAGATATTCCTCCCGCCTGATATTCGCAATAGATGGTCTCTTTCTCTATCTGGAAAGCTATTTCTGGCTTATTTCCCGCTTTGTAATAGTCGGCGAGAATTTTATAAAACTGGGTCTGGTGGTGATTGGTCTGGCGTTGTTTCTCGGGGTTCTTTTTTATATAATCAAAAACAGGATCGACCGGCTGCCGCAGCAGAGAGTGTATCAGGCCGGAGTGCTGCTCTATGCCTTGTCGTGGGTGCTGCGGGGGCTGGTTTCTGATGATATGAACTATCTTCTGCAGATGTGTATGATTATGCTTGTCGGGTTCTGTACCTCATTTTTTCGATTGGCTTTTAATAAACGGTTTTTTGATCTGGCCCGTTTATCGACGGGATATAAGTATATTTTTATCAAGAGCTACTCTTCGCAGTTTTTTTTAGCATGTATATTTCTGCTTGCGGGCGTTATTTTAAAGGAGTATTCGATGGATGTGGAGCTGCTGCACCTGCTCTACTGGTCTGCCGCGGGTTTGACATTTTTCTACCTGAAATATAAGGTAGTTGATGGGGATCTTAAATAACTTTTTCCAGTTTCTTGTTTTTTCTTACAGAAGTTCTGGAGTAAGGCACTAAAACAGCAGGAGAAGGATGATTTTATGGGTAATTCTTTCCAGGATCAGTTTCTGAAGTTGGGGCTGGTCGACAAAAAACAGGTGGATAAGGCAAAGAAGAAAAAGCATCAGAAAAAAAAGAAGAAGATTCCGAAAAAACAGGTTGTCGTGGACGAAAACGTCCTTCTGGCCCAGGAAGCCCTGGCAAAGAAAAAAGCACGGGCGCAGGAACTTAATCGGATCAGAGAAGAGAAGCTGAAAAAAAGAGAAGAGCTGGCAGCCATCAGACAGATGGTTGAAAAAAACAGGCTGGAAAAGGATGACAGCGGCGTTGCCTACAGGTTTAATGCACAGGGAAAGATACAGCGAATATTTGTTAAAAAAGAGGTTGCGGATCAGCTCAGTTCAGGACAGCTGGCCATAGTCGGCCAGGGGAAATCATATGAGGTGGTGCCCTGTTCCATCGGTGAGAAAATCCGTGCTCTGGATAAAAAGAGCTTTGTTCTTGTCAACAGTCCTGCCGTCACTAAAGAGTCCGAATCGGATGATCCCTATGCCGGCTATGAGGTGCCCGATGATCTGATGTGGTAGTTTTCGTGGTTATTTTGTTTTGTGTTTCTTGTCGGTCTTTGAAGTAATGGACGGCACCAGGGTCAGTTGAAGGAGGTCCTTTTTGGCCTGGATGTCAGTAACCCTGGTCATTATTGTAACTGTTTTTCCTCCAGCTTTTGCAATCAGCGGATCTATCTTCTGCAGTGAAACGGGAAATTCCCTGCCGTTTAACAGGGCGATCAGCGCCTGGCCTATTTCTCCATTCTTACTGTCCCCTGACGAGGTTATGTTTTCTACTACAGGCTTAATATAGAGAGTCTGTTTTGCTGCATCAAATCGTACCGCTGCATTTGCTTTAAAATTAATCTCAACCGAACTCACCTTTAATTTAATTTCATGGCCTGCGATTTCAGTGAGGAAGGCGAGGTTATTGCCGGCCAGCTGCAGACGGCAGGAAAAGTGCTGTCTGGTAATAGCGAGCTGGCTGATGTTCACCACCGTTATATCACCCTGAATACTTTTTGAGTGGGCGTCAACCCTGTACGGGAGCATGGCGGTGATCGCCTCGGCAATAACGCTTTCCGGCAGATCCAGAGTGATGTTTTCGGCTGCCGTGGCTGGGTGGAGTAGAAGAGGAAGCAGAAGGAGTGTGAGACAAAGAGTGTGTAGTGTTCTGGTCATTATTGATATCCTTCGTTAGAAGTATGGAGTAGACTTA
>JAFDME010000082.1 GCA_019306075.1 Deltaproteobacteria bacterium
TGTCGTATGTCCATTCTGGGTGCCCTACTCGATGAAATGCAAGCTGTGCAATGACGGCCTTTTCATCCCGCTTGAAGACCATATCAACATCTACTGCAAAACTGCCAACTATCCGCAATGTCTTCAATATTCACTGTACGCGGATGCCGGTTCCAGCTCCCCGGCAGGAGATGATTACACTTTAAAAAACCGTAGACAATTTCCCCGTACAGAGGTTCAGCACAGGATAACGCTGATTAAATATACTCAATCGGGGGAGATAGCGACACATTATCCGGTCACAGCGAAGACCCTTGACGTGGGTGCAGGTGGAATGCAGATTACAATAACAGATCCCCTGGCCCCTGATACCGAAGTTCAATTCGCCTTTGATGACTCCTTCCCAAAACCACTCCAGTCCGGAACCGGTCGAATAGAGTGGTGCAATAGAATGGTGGATGGATCAGCCTACCACGCTGGCCTGTCATTTAAAGAAAAGGAGATCAGTCGGGCCATGGAATTTTACCTTGGTCTCCAGCACTAGGAGGCTGTCCGATAATGTATTTTTGACTATTTTTCGTTCAACACCCTTCCCACCAGCCAGATCAGAAGCAGCACCGGCAGACCCATTACCGCAGTTATTAAAAAGAATTTTTCATAACCCATGGTAGACACCATCGTCCCTGAATAGCCCCCTATCAGTTTTGGAAAAAGAGTCATCAGTGAACTGAAAATGGCGTACTGAACAGCTGTAAAGGAGATACTGGTCAAGCTTGAGAGGAAAGCAATAAAGGCGGTGGTCGCTATACCGGCGCTAAGATTATCAGCGGCAATTACCAGAGTCAGCATGGTCACATCTGTGCCGCTTCCTGCAAGCGCCATAAAGAGCAGGTTTGTAATTGAAGAGAGAAAAGCTCCCAGAAACAATATTTTGTTAACACCAAAACGAACGGTCAGCATCCCCCCTAAAAATCCTCCGGCAAGAATCATCGCCAGACCAAAGGATTTGGTGATCCCGGCAATAACATTCTTGCTGAACCCCATATCCAGATAAAATACATTGGAGACAACTCCGAGAACGATATCCGACAGACGGTAAAAACCAACGAGCAGTAAAATCACCAAAGCTGTTTTTCCGCCATATCGAACAAAAAAGTCTTTTATCGGTGCGATATATGTCTGCCGCACCATGCGGGGATCAACCACACCTGTCAGTTCTATGATCTTTGCAGCAACAAGTGCAGCACCGACAGCAAACAGGAAGCGGAGCAGTTCAACGAGAAAACCGGTGATCTTACCTCCTGCCGGAAATAATGTGGCTACGGAATCTTTCAAAGCAGTGGAATAGTCCGCTGAGTAGAAGAACGTCACCGCAAAGGCAGAAATAACCAGCAGAAAAAGCAGAAGAAAGCGAAGATATTCATTTACACTGTATACATGCCTCGCCTTACCGCCCTCCTCTGGTTCATCAATAAATAAGGTCGTTACCACACCTGCCATCATTACGGCAGCCATACAGAGATAGGTGACTTTCCAGGCACTGTAGCTGTAACTACCTGTCTTTGTGCCAAGATATGAGGCAAGAAAGAGCGAGCCGGCCCCGGCCACCAGCATGCCTGTCCGATAACCGGCGATATAGGTTGAGGCGAGCATCGCCTGCATTGCTGTTTTCGAACACTCAATACGGTAGGCGTCAATGACAATATCCTGGGTAGCTGAAGAAAAACCGAGCATCACAGCGGCCATTGCCATCATGGTAAGATTATTTATATTATCAGCAGGATCAATCGATGCCATCCAGATGATTGCGCAGATAATCGCCGCCTGGGCCACCAGCAGCCAGGATCTTCGCCGTCCTAATTTCCGGGTAAGAAGAGGCAGAGGCATAAGATCCACAACGGGAGCCCAGATAAACTTGAATGAATAACCGAGCGCAGCCCAGCTGAAAAATGTCACAGCAGCTCTGGCAACGCCCGCCTCTCTCAGCCAGACCGAAAGAGTCGAGAAGATGAGCAGGAGAGGAATACCTGCTGAAAAACCGAGAAACAGCATGGCAATAACCTTTGGATCAGTCCATACTGTCAGACTTTCCTTCCAACTCAGTTTTTCTTCATTACTCCCGCCCATTATTGTTTTTTCCTTTTATTAGGATTATGGTACAAACATGCAGATTTACATACTCAAAGATTAGTACCTTACTTCAAATTTCTGTTATAAAAACAGGAAATAACTTTACGTTTGTTCTTTAAAATTAAGAGGTTGTTTAGGCTGAAGGCTGTTAGGGGAAGGCTTTTTCTGTTTTCGGAGTCTGCGCTTACCTGCTTTTCCTAACAGCCTACAGCCTATTGACCTTGGTTGCGGGCAACGCCCGCATTAAAGAACTATCTATACTCATATCCATACACAATGACTATCAGAATTTATAACACCTTATCAGGAAAACGGGAGCCTCTTGAGCCCATTGAACCCGGCCATATCAAGCTCTACGTCTGCGGAATCACTTCCTACGATTATTGTCATATAGGGCATGCCCGCTCAGCGCTGGCCTTTGATATGATAGTCCGGTATTTCAAGTACCATAACTATAAGGTCACCTACGTCAGAAACTTTACCGACATTGATGACAAAATTATCGCCCGTGCCGCTGAGCAGAACTGCAGCCCGCAGGAGCTTGCAAACCGGTTTATTGATGAATTTTATCTCGATATGGACAGGCTCGGCATTGACAGGCCCGATATCGAGCCCAGGGCTACTGATCATATCCCCGAGATGACTGCTCTGATCAGCGAACTCATTGATAAGGGGATGGCCTATCAGGCTGGAGACGATGTCTACTATAAAGTCGACAGCTTTCCCGAATATGGCAAATTGTCAGGCAGAAACCTTGAAGATATGCGGGCAGGTGCGCGTATTTCTGTAAATGAACAGAAAAAAAATCCAATGGACTTTGTTCTCTGGAAAGGGTCAAAACCAGGTGAACCCACATGGGAGAGCCCCTGGGGGCCGGGTCGTCCGGGGTGGCATATTGAGTGTTCCGCCATGAGCCGTAAATATCTGGGCGAAACTTTTGATATCCACGGCGGAGGAAAGGACCTTATCTTTCCGCACCATGAAAACGAGATTGCCCAGAGCGAGGGTGCCAACGGCAAACCTTTTGTGACCACTTGGATACACCATGGTTTTGTTACCATACGTGACGAAAAAATGTCCAAATCTCTTGGCAACTTCCTCACTATCAGGGACATTCTCGACAATTATCATCCGGAGATCCTGCGTTTTTTTGTCTTTTCAACACACTATAGAAATCCCCTTGATTTTTCTGAAACCGCAATGCAGGATGCGGCTGCCGGACTCCTCAGACTTTATAAATGTATTGCTTCCGTCGACTCACTTGACATTTCAACAGGAGACACTGAGTCCGTAAGTGTTATCAGTGACAAAGACAGAGGCAGGATCGACGATCTTGAAAAACGGTTCCGGCAAGCCATGGATAACGATTTCAATACAGCTCAGGCCCAGGGCATCTTTTTTGATACTGTTAAAATAATTAACCGGATCATTAAAAGTTTGCCGGTTTCTCCCCTGACACTCGACATCGCATTTCTCAAGGATGGTGGTGCCACCCTGAAAAAGCTGGGCGACATTATGGGCATACTGCGTCAGAATGCCAAGCTCTTTTTAGATTCGAGACAGAAGGAGATGCTCACTGAAATTGATATTGATGAAACAGCAATCAACGCACTTGTAGCTGAACGCATCCAATGCAGGGCTGAAAAAAACTGGGCCAGGAGTGATGAGATTCGCGATCAGCTTTTAGAGAAAAATATTGAGTTGAAAGATGGCCCTGAAGGAACCGAATGGACAGTTAAAGGAGGATAATGAGCATGAGACAACCAGCTGTCGCGGATCGTTTTTACCCGGGCTCTCCTGTCCTTCTCAGGCAAACTATTGAAGAATTGCTGGGCGATGAAGCTTCACCTGTGAAAGAAAATGCCATTGCGGTAGTCTCTCCCCATGCCGGATATATCTATTCAGGCAGGCTTGCGGCAAAAACTCTCAACAGCGTCGAAATACCTGAAACAGTAATTATACTTGGCACAAATCACCACGGAACAGGATCCGCCATTGCTCTTTCCACCGAAAGCTGGAATATGCCCTTTGGCCCGGTAAATATAGACGTCGAGGTATCAGATCTTCTGCTGGCCGGATCTCCTCATATAGTTCCGGATGAGGCACCACATACTGATGAACACTCCCTTGAGGTACAGGTTCCATTTCTGCAATATCTTCAACCAGACCTTTCAATAGTCCCTCTGGTGATTTCCCGCATCTCCCTTTCTCTCTGCCGGGAGATTGGCGAGGCACTTGCGAATGCAGTGAAACAGTCAGGGAAGAAGATTCTGCTCCTCGCTTCGACGGATATGAGCCACTATGAGCCTAGAACAAGCGCAGAAACAAAGGATCGTATGGCCCTTAAATGTGTTGAAGAGATGGAACCTGAAATGCTTTACAGAACAGTAATAGAGAATAAAATTTCCATGTGCGGATTTATTCCTGTCACTGTCACACTTTTTGCCGCCGGGATGCTTGGGGCAACCTCCGCGAAATTAATCGGCTACACCGACTCCGGCTATGTTTCAGGGGACAGTAACCAGGTGGTCGGCTACGCCGGTCTGACTATCAGCTGATCTCTTTACCAAAGCATAACCTGTTCTTGAAAATCACATTTAATTTACTTGACAGCAGGAGATCAATCTTTTATAAAAATCGACACATCCAATTCACTGGGGGATGGTCTAATGGCAAGGCAGCGGACTCTGACTCCGCTTATCAAGGTTCGAATCCTTGTCCCCCAGCCACGTAAAATCAAGTCGTTGCCTGTTACACTCCAAAAATCCTTTTCATGGTTCTTCTTTTCGGCAACCATTCCGACCCTGCTTTTTCGATTGCCAAACAGGTTCATTGCCTTACTCCATAAAAAACCTTCAGCCCACAGCCTTCTCAATTGCCGCGATGATATCTGTAAAGGGGCCCGTTTTTGACAACACTGCCACCGGGTCAGCCTTTTTCGCCTGTTCAAGGAATACGCTGTCACTGTAGCCACTGAATATAATAACCGGCGTGCCGTACCTGACCCTTATCTGCCGTGCGGCTTCGATGCCATTGATATCTCCTGCCAGGGTTACATCCATAAGGATCACATCCGGTCGCTCAATATCTGCGCGCTCAATTGCCTCCTCCCCCATTGTCGCAACCTGGCCGACAGTATAACCGGCTGAACGAAGATTTTTTGCAAGCATGAGGCCTATGAGAATCTCATCTTCAACTACCAGCACTTTTATGCCATTGTGACTCATATCCGTTTTGTATTTTGAGGTTCAGGAAAAATGATCCGATAGGTGGTGCCATTAACTCGATCAATTGTCAGTGTACCTTTAAGCTGCAGCTTCACAAGGCTGACTATGACAATTCCCATGCCGAAGGAATTGCTGTTTGCCACATCAAAATCCCCGGGCAGACCGACACCATCATCTCCTAATGTAAGCACAATATTTCCTGTGCTGGTTTTTTTTATAGAAAGATTTATCCGGCCTGCCCTTTTGCCGGGAAAGGCATGTTTAACTGAATTTGTAACAATTTCATTTACAACCAATCCAAGGGGTATAGCATAATCAATATTCATCAATATAGGCTCAAAATCTGAGAAAAACCTGACTCCGTCATCAGCCACCAATGTTGCGAGAAGTGATTCTATAATTTCCTGAAGATACGATCCAAGTTCAATTTCAGATAAATTCTGTGACTGGTACAGTTTCTCATGCACCAGAGCCATGGCTCGTATCCTGTTTTGCATCTCAACAAAAATTCTTTGAACCTCTTCATTTTCAATATCCTGGACCTGCAGATCAAGCAGTGAGATTATCACCAGCATATTATTTTTCGTCCGATGGTAAATCTCTTTCAGCAACACCTCTTTTTCGTTCAGAGATTTCTGCAGCCGCCGGTCCTGAATCTTCAGAAGCTCTTCTTTGAGTTTTACACTGCTTATATCAGTAAGAGTACCAACCATTATCTGTTTTTTCTGCCAGACACCAATTTTCCCCCACACCTCCCCGTGAAAAGTAGTCCCATCCTTACGTACCCACTTGATACTATAAGGCTTCACCTTATGCCCCTGCAGACGCAACCTGGTGTATTCCATGAGCATCGGTTTGTCTTCATCAGAGGCGAAATTATCAGGGTTTTCGCCAATCAGCTCCTCCCTGGTGGTATGGAAGATATCGGCAAGTGCACTGTTGACGTAAGTAAAGGTTTGATTTTCTATTATATAAACGCCGGCCATGGAAGCTTCAAGAGTATCGATATATTGCTGCTGGCTGGATTTCAGCGCCTCGCTGACTATCTGCCGACGCTCAACCTCTTTATCAAGCTGTAAAATGGTCTTTTCAAGCTCATTTTTTTTATCCCCCAGCTCAATATTTCTTTTTTCAACCTGATGCTCCAATGCTTCGGCATAAAGATTTTGCTTTTCCTGTGCATCCTGCAAACGACTGACCATGCTGTTAAAGGAATCGGCAAGCAGGCCAATCTCGTCCTTAGTTGACACAGGACAGCGTACTGTAAGATCTCCACCGGCAACACGCCTGGTCGCACTGGCGAGAGTTTTAAGCGGGAGAACCAGCAGTTTTACACTGGCAAAAACTATACCAATAGCAATGCATACAGTCAGCAGCCCAATGAAAACAGATCTGCGCTGGATACTTTTTACCGTGCTTTTCAGCGAGGCTGCACTTTCCCGTACAAATGAGAGGATATCATTTTCCCTCACAACAACACCCAGGATCCAGCCAGATTTCTCCATTCTGTGGGTCGCCACCAGATACGCTACTGCCTGCTCATGAAATTCTGTAAAATAGCTTTCACTGTTCCTGAGATTCTTTGCAAAATCTCTGACCTCTCTCTTAGATGAATCAGCAAGATAAACATCAGGCCGGTCAGCGGAATGAGTCAATTGAGATATGTCTGCTGAAATGCCAAAAAGTGGATAATAGTGTTCAGGAATTGCTATGACCCTGCCACCCCCATCCAGCAGAAAAGAAAAAAGCACCATATCATCATCCCATCGGCTTTTTCCTAAACTGAGAATATCTCCAATCACATTATCCAGTGGTACATCAATGCCGGTTGCCCCGCAAAAAATACCTTTATTATTGTAAATCGGTGCACTTGCGGTCAGCATCAACCCGTCTATGACATCATCCTTGTAGATTTTCGTCCAACGCACTCCCGGGGAATCATCATCGCTTGCTGTAAAAACAGTCATTGGTTCACCGTCACGCAAATCAAATTCCGTAAGCGGCGGCAGATTAAATGCCCTGTCCTTTGCTTTCATATTTTCCGTGCAATATTGACCCACACCGGATACCGATATAAGGTGACTTGCCAGAGCTTCCGGGTTTTCAACAAGGACCTGTCTGAAAACCGGAGTCATATGCGACAGAGCGGAAAGTTCATTCTTGATTTCGGGACTTAACTCGGCACCTCCCCAGTAGAGAGAAACAATCGGATCATGAACAGAGTTCATCCAGAAGCCGTTTCTCTCTGAAAGATGATACTGATATTCTTCGATCGGACTAAAAGAATGAGAGGCAAGGTTGGAATAAACACCTGAAATCTGACTGCCAAGGATCCCCACAGAAGCGGCGATTCTACCAAAAACAGCCTGGTATTTGTCCGCATGCTCTCTGACAATTTCCCTCAGATACGATGAGGCCTGTGAACGGATCTGAACCTCATTTAACTCTGCTGCCTGCTGTCCATAGTTATTTATAGCTGTTATGGCAATATAGGTAAGCGGTGCAACAGAAAGAGCAATAACAGCCGCCAGTACCATAAAAAGCTTAAGACCGAGATGTGACTTAATTTTATCTATCATTACAGCCGTACCGCCAAGTTTAACAATGTGCATGCCAATTATGGGGTCAGGGAAACTGAAACCCCAATCTCAAGGCCGCCATTCCGGAGATTTCCCTGTGTCTTTATAAAGTGGCTTATTAAATTGATCCCGTTTTTCGCTGAAATAATGGACTGTTGCAGGCAAAAACTTCCTATACTCCGGAAATATTTCGGCAAAAAGCTGCCGGCAGGGGGCCCGAAAATCCTCCACAGTAAGTTGGGGATATCGCTTGAGACAGCAGGAGACGACAGCATCAAAAAAATGGCCGCCCATAAACATATCGTAGGTAATACTGTTGAACTCTCCACTCTCCATGCGATTATAGTTGTTCAGGTTGCCTTGAGAAAGTCCGATCTGACGACGACGACGCATATCAATCCCCACACTCAGATCTCTGTGGACAATGCGTTCAACCCCGCCTGATTCATTCAGTTCCAGCAGCACATTCTGTCCATGGGGCTCCAGCATATAACCAAAGCGGAGGAAACAGTCGACCCAGTGACGGATGATAGGCAGCATGATATTTCCCAGTACAAAATCCAGAGGATTCTCATTGCCTATCAGCTGATAGAGCAGCGGCGGCTTTTCAGGATCAAAGAAATTTCTGCCATAGAGGGCAAAACCGGGCAGGAGGGTCCGTGACTCAGACACATGTGGAAATGGCCGCATATCACGAACCAGATATCCCCAATTTTCATTACGTGCAGATAAGATATCGAGGTTTTTATGGGAAACCCCCAATACTTCACGCAGGAAAGCAAAGTCATCGTCCAGATGTTTAATGCCCTCTTCCAGTTCCAGGGAAATATTGATGGCCTGCCCGATCACCTCATCACGCATTTTCCTGCCATAACGTGATATTCTGAAAGGGAAGTGAACCTTAAGGGCATGAGAGATATCCCCGTCATCGAGAACATAGAGCGTTCTGGTGGATGAACTCGGAACAACAGAGATCGCCCTTTTACCGACTTCCCCCTTTTCCTTCATGCTTATGATATATGGATCCTGCTTAAAATTAAGCAGCACCTGGGGGTGAATACAGAAAAGCACCTCATTCTCATATATATAGCGGTTAAACAGTTGGGCGGAGGGATTAGCGCTATAGATATTGACCTGACTTTTGAGAACTCTCAGGGGTACCAGAGAAAAAGAGTCATATGTGGAATTCGGCCGATACTGTTCATCAGCCTCTGTATAATCCGCAAGACTGCTATAGGTTCTGGTGCCTTCATTATAATAACGGTCTGTATATTCCAGTGATGGTATCATAATGCAATCTCACTCAATTCTTCCGGAGAACGCTGGTTTTCAGATGGGAGGTGCTATTGTCACCACAATACGCATATCAGTCTTTGCTCTCACTCCATGAGGCTCTCTTATTTCAGAGATCAGGATATTACCGGTTTTTGCAACCATCTCGGCTCCATTTTCAGCAAGGAAAAAACCCTCACCTTCGATAACCTGAATTGAAAGTTCACCGTCAAGATCATGTGAATGCACAGGAAAGGTAACTCCCGCCTTAAGGTTAAAATTAATAATTTTGAAAAATTCCGAATCCTCCACCAGGAAGAATCGTTTCATTGCTCCATCTTTAAATTCACGGGTTTCATTGAGGTCAAGCAGTTTCATATTTTCTCCTTGAATATTTATTGTCCGGTTCTATACGGAATCAACTGGGCATAATACCATTGACTCTGTTCTGTTTCTATCATTTCCATCTTAAACCGGGTAAAAGGCAACAAATCCTGGCAATTTCCATCTAATTATTTTAATAGATAGGCCATTGCTGGGATGGCTTGGCAGGTTATCCTTCATGGCTGACGCCTCTGTTGCTACTTTGACGAACTGGCCTTCTTCATGCGACAGAGGCGTTCACAAATTACATAGAGTGAAAATTGATTATGGCTTCAAACAAACAAAATTCAGGGAAAGAGAACAGCAGCACCACAGTTTCTAATGAAACCATTCTGAAGATTTCAAAAGAAATTACTGTAAAATTCATTGAAGTCGGCAGAATTACTCCTGCTACCTTCCCCTCCACATTTGCTACAATCTACTCTGCCATCGAAAAGACAGTAAGGAATAAATAACCCATGTTTGAACTTGATCCGACCCTTAACAGATCTCCCGGCAAAGTAGTACATATCCATATATTGGGGATCTGCGGTACCGGTATGGCAGCACTTGCAGGTATGCTGCAGCAGTCAGGTTATACCATTACCGGCAGTGACAGTCATGTCTACCCGCCGATGTCCATATTTCTCGAAAAACTCGGTATCACCATCCATAATGGTTACACTTCCGACAATCTTAAACCCAGGCCGGATCTGGTTATTGTCGGCAACGTTATTACCAGGAAAAACCCGGAAGCAGGAGCACTCGCAGAAACTGATATCCCGTACCTCTCATTTCCACAGGCACTGGCACATTTTTACATTAACCCCCTCACCTCTCTTGTTGTGACAGGCACCCACGGTAAAACAACAATCTGTTCCCTGCTGGCAACAGCGCTGTTCAGAGCCGGTCTTGATCCAACCTTTATGATTGGTGGTATTGTCAATGAATTCAACAGTAATTTTCGCCTGGGCGGAGGACCATATTTTATTGCTGAAGGTGATGAATATGATACCGCATTTTTTGATAAGGAGCCTAAATTCCTCCATTATCAGCCCCAAATTGCCATAATTACCTCCATTGAATTCGACCACGCTGATATTTATCCGGACCTTGATACAATCAAGCGGGCATTTGTAAAATTTGTCAGACTACTTCCTGAAAATGGTCTGCTTATTGCCAATCTGGACGATCCGGATGTTACAGAAGTTGCGGCACTCGCAGTCTGCCCGGTAGAGGGATACGGAGTGGATCCTTCCAACACCTGGGCTCTTGGCAACTCTGTCTGCAACGATGGCAAGTCCACATTTACTGTTAATCACCAGGGCAGCAGATGGGCTGACATATCAGTTGCCATGCAGGGTAGACACAACTGCCTGAACAGCCTTGCTGTCTGCGCTGTAATGCATCATCTTGGAGTGGCACCGGATTATATCAACAGAGGTTTAAGCAGCTTTGACGGGGTCAAACGGAGACAGGAGGTGCGGGCAGTTGAGAATGGTATTACCGTAATAGACGACTTTGCCCATCACCCGACTGCCGTGCGGGAAACAGTAAAAGCATTAAGGGAGGGATATAAAGACCGGAGGCTTATTATTGTTTTTGAACCGAGAACAAACTCCTCCAGGAGATCCATTTTCCAGCAAGACTACGT
>JAFDME010000083.1 GCA_019306075.1 Deltaproteobacteria bacterium
GCTACCAACAAGTGACTTTCTTCCAATTTAGCTGACAGCAAGTGTTGCAGCAGGGTACAGGCAAACAATTCCGCAGCGAGGCACGAGCGTGGACGTTTGCCTGTATCCTGCTGTAACACTGAGGTTCAGTGGTAATCAAAAAATAATTTGATTGCGGGGATTATTTTGCTGTTTTTAGGAGCGAAATACTTTAATAAGCCTACTCATCCCTTTTTTGAGGATCAGCATCTAATCAAACCACCGGGTGAACTGAGAAACTGATACGGGAAGAAACTTTATGATTTCCAATAATAAACACAAATATCAACGAATGGTAATGCGATCAAAACTATTTTATCCCATGATAGTCATCCTCCTCCTGCTGACTGTGCCTGTCCCGGCGATCTCTTCACAGATAGCATTTCTTCCACTGAACATTAACACCTCGGGAGAAACTGATGATGTAACCTTACAGGCAGATACGACTCTGCGTGAAGCTCTGGAAGATACAACTGTTCAATGGATTCCACGGGACAGTGTGAAAGCATATACAAAATACAGTGACACCTGGCCTCCTTCCGTCAAAACACTACAGAAAATCGCTGATGCCACTGAAACGGATTATATTGCTGCAGGCAATCTTACCCTTATCGGCAACCAGATCAGTGTGGACGTAAAGCTCTTTGACATTCTTTCACCGAAAACACCTACCTATTACGCAGAAACCGCACAATCAATTGATGAACTTGGTGAAGCTCTTAAAAAAGTGGCCACCAGGATACAGGCCTATACAGAGAGAGACTTCCGTATCGCCTCCATTGCTCCGGAAGGTAATACCCGTATAGATTCAGGGGCAATCCTCCGTAAGATCAGTACTCAAGCTGGGGAGACATACGACCCTGAAAAACTTCGTAATGACCTGAAATCAATCTATAAAATGGGGTATTTCAATGATGTCCAGATTGATGTAACCGATACAAAGGCGGGGAAGAAGATAATCTTCAGGGTCGTTGAAAAACCGATAATACAGTCAGTGGTGTTTGAGGGCATTGACGAACTGAAAGAAGAGGACGTCAAAGATGCTGCCAACATAAAAGAACACCTTGTTCTCAACCCGGCCCAGATAACCGCCGCGGAAGAGACAATACAACAGCTCTATAAGACAAAGGGGTTCTACAACAGTAAAGTTAAGGCTGAAATTACTTATCCCAGCGACAAAGGAGCAATCGTCCGGTTTATCATTGAGGAGGGTGAAAAAATATACATTAAGGAAATATCCATAGAAGGAAATGTTGCCTTCGACGATGACGAACTCCTTGACCAGATAGAAACCGGTGAAAAATCGTTTTTAACCTGGATTACCCAGGCAGGCCTCCTGGATATGATCAAAATCAAGCAGGATGCCGCGCGTATTGTCGCCTTCTATAATAACCACGGCTTTCTGGAAGCAAAAATCGGAGAACCTGAAATACGTCAGGAAAATGAGTGGATCTACCTTAAATTCGTCGTGGATGAGGGGCCGCGGTTCAGAGTTGGTACGGTCGATTTCTCCGGAGACATAGTAGGAACAAAAGAAGAAATGCTTGATCTGCTGCAAATTCGTCAGGAGAAATTCCTCTCAAGAAAAGTACTAAGAGACGATATTTTAAAGCTGACCGATTATTACGCCGAGTCAGGCTATGCATTTGCCAACATCAGGCCTATCACCAGAAACTCCCCGGAGGGAGACCGAATTGATATAACGTTTAAAATAGATAAAGGCGGGCTGGTTTACATTGATAGAATTACCATTAAAGGCAACAACAGAACCAGGGACAATGTTATTCGCAGGGAGTTGACAATTGCCGAGGGTGGTGTTTTCGATTCAAAAGCAGTGAGAAAAAGCACCCAGGCCCTGCAGCGGCTCTCCTATTTCGAAGAGGTAAACATCACCCCGGAACCCTCTCTTGATCCCGACCGCATGAATGTCATTATTGAGGTGAAAGAAAAATCAACAGGGACCTTCAGTATCGGCGCCGGCTACAGTTCAGTGGACAAGCTCATACTCATGGGCCAGATCTCTGAAAACAACTTTCTTGGCCGGGGCGACACCCTCGCCTTCAGCGCCAACGTCAGCGGTGTCAGTACCAGGTTCAATCTGGCATACACCAACCCGCACCTCAACGATTCCGCCCTTTCGTGGGGGACTGATATCTTCAGCACCAACCGTGAATATGATGACTACACCAAGGATTCAAAGGGTGGTGGACTTCGCATCGGCTACCCGATCTGGGGTCAATGGAAGGCCTACGGAAACTACAGCTATACTGACACCGATTTATCTGATATTGCAAGAAACGCATCCTATGTAATCAAGGAATCCGCTGACATTCATATTACCAGCGCGATAAAATTCTCACTCGTGCGCGACACCCGTAACCGGCTCTACGGCGCTTCCAGGGGATCCAAGAATGTGGGCAGCATCAAATATGCCGGTGGTCCCCTGGGCGGAGATGCCGAATTTACTAAAGTTGAGGGTTCAACGAGCTGGTATTTCCCGATGATGTTCAGCACAGTATTCCATATCAAAGGTGCAGCCGGTCAGATTTTTGAGAACGAACCGGGTAAACTGCCGGTATATGAACGGTTTTATCTTGGTGGTCTGAATTCGGTCCGCGGCTTTGAATACGCCAAAATCAGCCCCATCGACCCTGCTACCGGTGATCGAATCGGCGGCGACAAAATGTGGTATACCAATATTGAGGTCATCTTTCCCCTCCTCCAGACCCAGGGCATAACAGGTGTGGTATTTTTTGACTCAGGCCAGGTTTTAAATGATGATGAGGATTTTTGGCAAGTTAATGATTCCATAAAAAAATCAGCAGGGCTTGGCGTTCGGTGGCTCTCTCCGATGGGACCACTTCGTGTTGTCTGGGGATATAATCTTGACCCGCTTCCTGACGAGGATCAGTCGGTATGGGATTTCAGTATAGGCGGTACCTTTTAACCAACCCGACACCTGTGTAATCCATTGTAAACCAGGCCGTAAAAGGTGTACAGCCGGTCCTTTTTTTTCATGACTCACAAATCCATCATAAACCAGATCAGCAGTTCAAAGCGGCTGGCCGTCACCGGCTTGCGCGGCAGCAGCAGCAGCTGGCTGTCGGCAACTATTGCAAACGAAAGCAACTGTTGCTGTATTGTTCCGGATGAACACCTGGTATCAATATTTTCCCAGGACCTGAAACTTTTCACGGATAAAAATCTCCTCCATTATCCAGGTCACGAAATCCCCCCTTACACCCCCCTCTCCCCGGACCAGCAGATTACAGCCGCACGCCTCTCCACCCTGTTCCGGCTGAAGGAGCATAACTCCAGCTATATCATGATCACCTCCATTGAGGCACTGTTGCGAAGAGTCATGCCCGACAGCATGCTGACCGGTACATCTGAGTATCTGATGGCAGGAGAAGAGTGTGACCGGGAAGAGCTGCTGACAAAGCTTGTCTCACTTGGTTATGAAAAAGTGGCCCTGGTACAATCTGTTGGAGATTTTTCTGTTCGCGGCGGAATAATTGACATCTTCCCTCCGCCATTTCTCCCTGAAGGAGACCGGCTGCACGAGGGGCCGATCCGTCTCGACTTTTTTGGAGATACCATCGAATCACTTCGCTCTTTCGATCCCTTCAGCCAGAGGTCAAAGCGAGAACTTGCTGATGCCACCCTGCTGCCTGTTACAGATATCCTTTTTAATCACAAATCCGACGACAGATGCAGGAAGATCAGCCAGCTGCTTCAGAAATATGGCAGCAGTTCCGACTGGGACCATGACGAAACAGCGAGAATGGTCGAGAGAATTAAAAGCGGCCAGCGCTTTGCCGGTATGGAATTTTTCCTGCCTCTTTTTTATAAGGAACAGGAGCAGGCGAGCTCAACAGTGTTTGACTTTCTCTCCCCGGACACCAGACTCATCCTCGCTGACCCTGAGTCTATCTTCCAGTCCATGGAAATTACCTGTGAAAGAATAGAATCAAACTATCAGTCCGCACTTGCCGCCAGGAGCCCGGCTCTGCCCCCCGCTGACCTTTTCCTTGACAGAGATGAGATTCGCAGGAAAATGAAGACATTTCCCCAGCTCCTGCTCACCGATTTTCCGCCGGAAAATACCGAAACCATTAATATCTCAACCAGCAACCACCAGCTCCTTAAACAGGACATCTCCTTAAAACGTAGAAAAATCGGTCTCATACGACCCCTGATGGACCAGATTTCCAGGTGGCAGAGTGACGGGGATCGGGCCGTTTTATGCTGTCGTTCCAGCCGCCACTGCAGCAATCTGCAGGAGCTGCTTTCCAAACATTACCATGAGCTGGAATTGCTTGAACCTCCATTGAATCCGGCGAAGATACCAGCTTCAACGGATCAAAAACTTTTTCTCTGCAATCGCCCCCTGTCAAGGGGGTTTTCTCTTGCCGAAGAAAAGCTCCACCTGCTCTCTGAAAGCGAACTTTTTGGAGAAATGCGAGTGGGAGCCAGGTCAAAGAAGCAGAAGCAGCAAGGAACACCGGTGCGATTTACCGAGCTGAACGATGGGGACATTGTCGTTCACCGGGATCATGGGCTGGGTATTTACAATGGACTCACCACGGTGGAATTTCAATCTGTTATCAATGATTTCATGCTTATTGAGTATCGGGATGGTGACAAACTCTACCTGCCGGTGGACAGACTCAACCTGATCAGCAAATATGAAGGATTGTCCGACAGGCAGCCCAGGATAGACAAACTCGGCAGTCAGAGCTGGAAAATCATCACCTCAAAAATCAAGAAGGAGGTGTGGAAAATCGCCCAGGAACTCCTCAACATTTATGCACTAAGAGAAGTTCGCAAGGGCAGACAGTTCTCACCTCCGGGGCAACTTTTTCATGAACTTGAGGAATCATTCCCCTTTGAAGAGACCATTGGACAGAAAAAAGCAATTTCTGATGTCCTTGATGATCTGACGGATGAAAACCCTATGGATCGGCTGGTATGCGGCGATGTCGGGTACGGTAAAACTGAAGTTGCGATCAGAGCTGCTTTTAAAGTGGTTGAAGATGGGTTCCAGACAGCTGTTCTTGTCCCTACCACCGTACTTGCTGAACAGCATGTTACAACTTTCAGGGAACGGTTCAGGGGGTTTCCCGTTACTATTGAATGTATCAACCGGTTTCGTACCCCTGCAGAACAGCGCAAAATCCTCAAGGATCTCAGCTCAGGTGATATTGATATAATTATCGGCACCCACCGACTGCTGTCAAAAGACGTGTCTTTTCATAATCTCGGCCTGCTGGTGGTCGATGAAGAACACAGGTTCGGAGTCGCCCATAAGGAGAAAGTGAAAAAGATGCGGTCAGAGATTGACATACTGACTCTTACCGCCACACCAATCCCCAGGACCCTGCAGATGTCACTGCTCAGCATCCGGGATCTCTCCGTCATCTCCAGCCCTCCCGAACATCGGCGACCTGTCAAAACCTTCGTGGCCCGCTTTGATGATCTGGTGATAAAAGAAGCCGTAAGTAAAGAGCTGCGCAGAAAAGGTCAGGTCTTTTTCGTTCATAACAGGGTGAAGTCAATACATACGATGGCTGCAACCATTCAACGACTCGTCCCCGAAGCACGCATCGCCGTGGCCCATGGACAGATGGGCGGCAGAGAGCTGGAAGAAATCATGGTCTCCTTTGTCAACAAAGAGATTGATGTCCTGGTCTGTACAACCATCATTGAATCAGGACTGGATATCCCCTCAGCCAACACAATCGTAATCAATCGTGCGGACATGCTCGGTCTGGCAGAGATTTATCAACTCAGGGGGCGAGTCGGCAGATCTAGCACTCAATCCTTTGCCTATCTCCTTGTCCCCTCCGTTGACAGTCTCAGCAGAGATTCCCGGGATCGGCTCAGAGCACTTATGGACTGCAATGAACTTGGGGGAGGATTCAAACTGTCCATGAGTGAAGAGCGGTAATATTGCCGCCATCGGTTATGACCTCTACCTCGACCTTCTGCAGAGAACGGTGGCCGACCTAAAAGCCAAAACCGACACGGGAGAGGAGAGTACAAGTCTAACCAGCCTGGATCCGGAAATCAACCTGCAGATCTCAGCCTATATCCCTGCAGTATATATCCCGGATATCAGCCAGCGCTACATCACCTATAGACGGATTGCCGCCCTTGTCAGCTCGCCCCCGGAACTCTTTGAAGACCTCAGGGATGAACTGCAGGACAGGTACGGTGCTATCCCCGAAGAAACTGTCAATCTGCTGCAGATTGTTGCCGTAAAAAAAGAACTTGCACGGCTGCGTATCCATAAACTTGAAAAAGGCCGAAACACCCTGGTATTCCATTTCTCCGATGACACTCCGGTCAGCCCTGAAATGCTGATGGCCTATCTACGGCACCATACCAGCAAAAGGAAGGGTATTGCCCCCAGGATCACTCCCGAAGGAAGGCTGATCATTAATGGTGAAATGGCATCCACTGCAGAGACCTTTGAAACCATCAGCAGAGCCATCAACAACCTGGATAAGCTGACCCATGCAGACAACTGATCAACTCCAGCAGATGGAGCCCTGCCTCCTCTGGCCTGAGATAGACACAGTACTCCTGGATCTGGACGGAACTCTGCTGGACAAATACTTTGACGATTACTTCTGGGAAACATTCGTGCCGACAGTTTTTGCTGCAAAAAACAACCTGGATCTCTCCGTTGCAAGAATGACATTACTTGACACCTACAAAAAGGTAGAAGAAACTCTGCAATGGACAGATCTTGACTACTGGTCAGATGAGCTCTGCCTGAATATCCCGATGCTAAAAAGAGAAATAGCTCATCTGATCGCAGTTCGTCCTGAGGTCACATCATTTCTTGAATTTTTAAAAGAAAACGAAAAAGAAATTTTCCTGGTCACAAACGCTCATCCAAAAACTCTTGAAGTAAAGTTTGAACATATTGAATTTACACAATATTTCACAGATATATTCAGTTCAAAGGAAGTGGGTGCCGCAAAAGAGCAAGCTGAATTCTGGCCTAAATTAAACGGCCTGCTTCCCTTTACAAGGGACCGGACTCTCTTTGTCGATGATACAGAAAAAGTCCTTCAGGCGGCTCGGAATTACGGAATATTTCATCTCATTCATATTGCAAATCCCAGCTCAAAACTGACGCCGGTCTTCTCTCCCGACTTTCCCTCAATCATCAGTTTTCAGGAACTGATGTAAACAGCTTGCCGGGAGCACTTGAATTAGTCTTGCAACCATTGTATTCTTATTACTTGAGAGTTCATCCGTATCTGCCCTGTCACAGGGAATCCCGCAAATAATAAACTGGATCGACGACATTATAATGGTTAGAAAAAATGTGAAACATCCGTCAGTAATAGTTCTTTTAACCGCTTCTTTAATTTTCTTTTTCTGCTGTCCGGCCGCATTCAGCAGCACCACCGCAAAGATCATCATTGCAAAAGATGGCGGAGGCAGAGGACTGATCGAAGACACTCTGCCCGCCATAACTCTGGCCGCCGCCGAGGGAGCGGAATATATTGAGTTCCACGTTATGATGACTTCAGACAACGAACTTATTCTCTTCCAGGACCTAACTCTTGACCGCCTTTCCAATATCGAGGAACTGTTCCCCGGTCGCAGCCGTGAAGACGGCAGTTACTACGTTGCTGATTTCTCCCTGCGGGAAATAAACCAACTGCGATTAACAGATGATGAAGGAAATAATCCTCCACTCTCCCTTGCCATCCCCACTTTAGATGACACATTCAGTCTCATTCACAGGCTTGAGTCAACCCTGCACAGACAGAGCGGTATTACTCTGGAGATAAAGTATCCCTGGTTTTACACCGACGCCGGTAAAGATATCAGCTCAGCAACCCTCACAACCCTGGCAAGATTTGGGTATACCGACCAGAGCAGTAAACTCTACATCCAGTGTTTCGACCCGGAAGAACTGCAGAGAATACACAACAGACTGCTGCCGGAGAAACAGATGGACCTGCCGCTGATACAGCTGATCGACAGCAATGACGGTATGGAGACGAAACAAAAAAATCTTGAAACCTACTCTCCCTACAATTATGACTGGCTCTACACCAACAGCGGCTTAAAGATGGTTGCCGGCTATGCAAGTGTCATAGGGCTGGTCGGGGACAAAGTCGTTGACAACAGTGGGAATCTACTGCTGACCGACTATATCAGTGCCGCCCATAGATATGGACTGCAGGTTTTTGTTACCTCTCTTGACAACCAGGCAGGACAACTCCCGGATTTTGCCGATTCACTGTTCTCCCTTCTCACTTTCTATCTGCAAAACGTAGAAATGAACGGATTCTATACTAATGCATTCACTGAAACAAAAATCATTACCGACCGCTTCAAATCAGACAAGGATGAAAAAAATAAACTCCCTCCTCTTTTTTCTTCTCCAAACCTCCCTCCCTTATCAGATTTTTCAGAAAGGGAGGAAGAAATAACCCAATAACCAAAGTTTTTTTTGTTTTCAGGACTTGCCCCAGTGTTGTAATGTAACTACCGGTATTGAAGAAGACTTAAGCTGTTTAACCCACAGACATTCACTTTATTTTCCGGAGACTCAGATATGAAAAAATTTATACTTCCCTTCCTCCTGGTTACCGCAATTTCGCTCAGTGGCTGCAGTCAGATGAACAAGGGACAGACGGGAGCAGGAATCGGCGCTGCCAGTGGTGCACTTATAGGCCAGGCCATCGGCCATGACTCCCAGGCGACACTTATCGGCGCAGCAGTAGGCACCATGCTTGGCTATATTGTCGGAAATGAAATGGACAAATATGACAAGGAGCAGTTAAACCATGTATATGAACGCGGTATATCAGGTCAATCCAATGCCTGGCGCAACCCGGATAACGGCAATACCTACAAGGTAACTCCGTCAAAACCCTACTATGAGACGAAGGATAAGCCATGCAGGCAGGCGGAGATTCTTGCCACGATCGATGGAAAAACAGAGAAAACCTACAGCACAGCCTGTCGTAATGTTGATGGTCAATGGGAGCTGCAAAACTGAACGGATCCAGACAACTCACCCGAACCCCATCCATTAATATAAACAGCAAAGAGGAAAGAGGGTCTAAGCAGTGCCAATTCCCCCGGTTTTACAGAAACCGGGGAAGCACTGTGTTGGCCCCTATCTCCGATGCCAGCAGAAGAGCTTCCGCCACCAGCCGATTGATCTCCGCAATATTTCCTCCGCTTCGGGTGTGAAGTTTTTTTATAACCTCATAGGGAAAGAGAGACATACAGGCTGCACCATCTATCTTAGATTCAGTCTGTAGACAAAATCGGAGATAATCAGCAGTATCTTCAATGGTCAGCGGCTTAAAGGAAAGGATGCAGTTGGTCTCATCCTCAAAATAATCCCTGGTGGTATGCACCAGTTTCTCCTCAACATCATCCGTTGCCAGAAGTATAATCTGCAGCAGATTTTCATTTTCTCCAGACAGATTTGTCAGACAGCGGATAAGCCCTTCTATTGTCGCAGGGTACATTGTCTCAGTATCATCAATAACCAGCACAAAACGGCTAAAATCCCCGCCTGAACCTGTTGTCACACTTCTGATTCTGTTCACCAGTTCCCCCTGAGATTCCCCTACCTCCGGCAGCGTCCCCAGGGTAGCTGCTATGGTCACCAGGAGACTCTTCACCGAACCAACAGGTTCACTAATGACAGACAATTTTGCATCCGGACGTAACTCTCCAGCCAGTTTTCTGATAAATGTTGTCTTACCGCATCCCCTGTCACCTGTTATTTTAATAAGCTGCTTCCCTTTCCCCAGCAGATCAATCACCTGTCGTAGCAGTTTGCTCCGTTCCGACCATGGCACATCTATGGCACAGCATCGTTCCTTTTCACTGAAAATCCGACCTATTTTTTCCAGATCAACCCGGGGGCAAGGAGGTCTGAACTCCACCTCATTATTTTCCGCCTCAACCAGGCCGTGGATCCCGCTCTGGAGAACACAGTCAATAGTTGCACCAAAAGCTACTTCAAGCTCTCTGGTCTCAACAGTTCCGAGATGCTGTCCACTTGCTTTCATAACAAATTTATCTGATCTTATATTGCCCTGAATATAACCGGAACACTCGATCTCATCTGCGACGACCTGCCCCTGGACCCGGCCATTTGCTTCAACAATGAGACTGCCTGCGGAAAAAGTACCATCAATCGTTCCCTTGACAATTACCTGTCCGCTACAGGTGATTTCACCGGTAACAGTCATCGATTGACCAATTAGACTCTGATCTTTTTCAATCATGGTGATCCTTCCTGCCTTAAAAGAAAATATCCCCCCGCCACTCTGGTGAGCACTGTGACCAGGCAAACAGCGGCGAAGGAATATGCAAGCAATGAAAATGATTGAGGAAAGAGACAGAAAAGGATAAGAACAAAGAGCGTTTCCGTACCTTCAGCCAATCCCTTCAGATAATAGAAACCCTTACCCGGATAGTCGTTTTTTTCAATACCACGCCGTTCCGCCATTATTGCAAAACTGAGAAAACTGGCCCCTGTACCCACGAAGGAGAAAAGAAGTGCAGCAGCAGCAAGGCTGTTATATTCCGGTTCCGCCAGAGCAAAACCGAAGACAACAGAGGAATAGAAGATAAGATCAAGGACAATATCGAGAAATCCACCGGCATCCGTCGGGCCGGCCAGCCTCGCAAGTTCTCCATCCAGGCCATCAGCCAGTCTGTTTAATACTATGCATACAAGAGCAGCACCATACCAGTGCACGGCAAGAGCGGGCAGGCAGAAAATACCAATAATAAAACCGGCCAGGGTGACCTGATCCGCTTTCACTCCATGGCGGTATAAAAAAGATGCCCCCATATGGAGTGGTTTCCTCATCAGTGGAAGAGTCCAGCGATCTAACACTATCTACCTCTTTATCTTGCCATATCGGATAAACATCTGCGAAATGAAGCCATAACACAGCATGAAAATTCTGCGGCCGGGAGCCTGTCCGAGAGAAATCAATTCCCGGGATATTAAAACAACTGAAGAAATTTCTCTTCCGACTCGGTGGTGCCTATAAGTATAAGTTCATCCTCTGCGTCAAGGGGTGAGTCTGGATCAGGACCAACCACCAGTTTCTCCTCTGTTTTCAGTGCTATCACACTGCAGCCTGAGGATTCTCTGATACCGCTTTGGGCCAGGGTCTTCCCCTCAAGAACTCCGGGTACAGGCAGATTGAAAACATTCAATCCTTCGGTAAACATGGAAATTTCATCAGGTCTCAGTAGATTTATGATGCTGTTTGCCCCCATTGATCCGTAGGACAATACCAGGTCAGCTCCAGCCATATGCAGTTTTGCTACACTGCGTTCATGGGTTGCACGGGTGATGATCTGAATCTCCGGACGAAGCTGACGACAGTAGAAGGCCAAATAGATGTTCATCGCATCATTATGGGTGGTGATGATAACGGCCCTCGCCTTTTTCATGCCGGCCCGCTCAAGCACATCCAGATCCGCAGCATCACCATAAATAAATGTATCATCTCTGCTGTCAATAAGAGTAGATCTTTTTTCAACAATTTTACAGGTGACTCCGTAACCGTCAAGAATTTCAGCTGCAGCAAGACCAACCCTGCCCCCTCCCAGAATCAACACAGGAGAATCGAGTGCATGAACAGGTTCAGAAACAGCAAAAATATGCTCAAACTTCTCAAGCTGCTCCATGGTTCCGGCAAGAAGAAAGAGAGCTGCTGTGCCTATCCGTGTCTGCAGTCCCGGAACCTCAAACCTGCCATTTTCCAAAAAACCGATAACCGTAACACCAGTCTTTTCCCTCACCTTACTGTCAACAAGGAATTTACCACCAAGAGAAGTCTGTACCGCGGAAATCTCCGCAATATGCAATGTATCAAAACGGGAAACGATATTTATCGGTCGACCAAGCCCCCAGACGCGTTCCCCCAGCTGATTTCCCAGCATTTTGGGAAATTGAAAGACCGTAGTATTCCCATGGAACTGGAGAATATCAAGTGAATGCTCTCTGTTGGCACTGGTGATGATGGGAACGTTGGCAGTTATGCCTCTTACGGTAAAAGAAATCGAGGTGTTGGTCAGATCATCATTAGTGGCAACAACAAGGGCAGCATTTTCCACCCGAAGGCGAAGGTAAGTATTGGGATCATCCGGCTCCCCAACAGCCACTCTGTATCCGCTGTCGTTCATTTCAACGGCCTGCTGAACATCATCGGTAAGCAGAACATACTCAAACTGTCTCCTGTTCAGTATACCAATCAATCTTTCTGTTATCGGGTCAAGATTTGTTATAATGATGTGCCCCTCTGTTTCTGCCGGCAATTCTCTTGGCACCAGGCTGTCAGACTGTGCCTCCAGCCAGGGGGCATAAAAAAATTGAATAAAGGAAAAGGGCAGCATAATGAGCAATAAAACCACCCCGGAGATCAGAACCAGCAGAGTAAAAAGCAGGCCAAGATCCGTCGAAAATGTGATATCTCCGAAACCAAGGGTCGACATCACGGTCATGGTCCAGTAAAAACCGGTTATCCAGCTGAAATCTCTGCCCTCATGAAGCATGATGACATGAAAAAACACACTGTACTGAGCAATGATAGCAATGATAAAGTCGAGAAATTTGGCCAGCAGCACCATATTTCGCTTAGTCGACTTGTTCTGAAAGAAGAAAACAAGCTGAGAGGGCAGATATTTCATAACCGTAGGGGCAGAGAATAAATTTACCGCAGGAGGGACACGGCGGTATCACGCCATGTATGCAACACCACCTTCTGAAGTTCAGACTCATTATCCTTAACTTGGCCGACAAAGTCAATCATCACAGCTCTGGTGCCTTACACCATAAATACTGTCATAAAAAACAAAAATGATGCATATACGTTAAAATCAAATAGTTGTACATATTTCTGAGCCACTTATTCCCTGGAACTAAAAAATTTTCTGACCTGTCGGGTTAGTGCCTTACTCCAAAACTTCTGTCATAAAAACAAGTAAGAGTATTCTCCGGGAAAACCTTCAACCACAGAGAATGTACCCTTTTGGATTACTGACAATGCCCGGTTTTGTTGTAATAAGGTATTTTTAAATGTTGATTACTCAATTGTAAATTCATACTTTAAGAGAAGTGGAGCATCTGTCGCAGTTGTCTTTTCAGAAACATTTTAAAAGAGGAGCATTCCCATGGCCGAAGAAAAAGAGATCACTGAGGAATCAGTCCAACATCGTGAGGACGAAGGCAATTCCATTACAAGAGGTTTTGAACAGATGGAAATGATATACAAATCACGATGCATACAGGCACCGGATGGTTCAAACGTTACCGTCAGGGAAATAGTAAAAGAAGAATAAATCAGTTTATGATTACCACTAAAACTCAGCTTCATTGTCTGGCACCTTCTCCTAATTTAGCTGATAGCAAGTGGTTCGAGAAACTGCCAGACAATGAAGCTGAGTTTTAGTGGTAATCAGGAATCAGTTTGTGTTAATACACTGTTCAATAGAAGAGAAAAATTGTTCGACCTGACACCTGAAAATGGTCCAGCACCCCACAAGGGAGCATAAGTACCATGAAATGAATTTCACAACGAAACATGAAAGTAATGTAACAGGGATTTATCAGGCAAACGGAAATACCTCGGCATCAGAGGTTTTCATATCCAAATCATAGAGTTGAGACATGGCTGAGAAAACAATAGGTGTCCTCATTGGCGGATCGGGTCTGATCGGCGGAACAATTGTCAATTATTACAAGACAATGCATGCAGAGACGGTGGACATTCGTGCTCCCAGCAGCAAAAAACTTTCAATCCGGCAAGAGAGTGATATCCGCAGCTACCTCCTGGAGGTTAAACCCGATTTTGTCATCAATGCCTCCATGGCTAACCTCGCATCTGACGGCCAGCTGGCCTTCGAGGTAAACTTCCTCGGCCCCCTCAACCTTGCCCGGGCGGCGGCGGCATTAAAAATCCCCTATATACATATCAGTTCTGCAGCTACCCTCCCGCAGGGAACCGAACTGAATGAAGAGGATACCATCCCGATTTCTCCAGAACTGTCCAACTATGCCAAATCCAAACTGATGGCAGAGAAAACTCTGCACCTTATGGCCAGAGAACATGAACTTGACTATTCCTGTGTACGGTTGGGGATAGTCTATGGTGCACATGACCATAAAATACAGGGATTTCACCGATTGCTTTTCTCCATTGCTGATCAGTCCATGCCTGTTCTGTTCACGCGGAAGAATACACTTCACTCCTACTCAAACGCGAGGAAACTGCCCTATTTTATCAACCATATGATTGAAAACAGGGAGGAATTCAGTAGTATTACCTGCCATTTTGTCGACAGGAACCCGGTGGATCTTGCCAATCTCATCCTGACCATAAAATCTTATCTGCAACTCAGTTCCCCGAGAGAAATATATGTTCCCTATCTGATTGCCAATATGGGGAAAAAAGGATTAATATTCCTGTTACGTTTTCTAAGAAAATTTGGTTTAAAAGCAGACCTTCCCCCCGAACTGATGTTCCTTAACAGCTTTTATAAATCCCAGACCCTTTCTGCGAAACGTCTACAGGAGTCTTCATTTATCGACCCGATGCCCGAAGAGACAATTTTCACACGGTTGCCGGATCTGATTGCCTACTACCTGACCCGGTGGAGTCATCAGAACCTCATCACCACCTATAACGAATCCCTCGATTTTGACGGATCAGTAAGAGATGACTTTAAGCATAATCCTGCAAAACTCCTCAAATCAGTACACAAGAGAAGCGTTGCTCCTTTTCCCGAAATGATATCTGTGAAAAACGACACCGACAAAACTCCCGATGGACACTCTGCGCTGTGAGATTCTGTTATGACGACGGGAAAATGATAAAACACTTCCCTTTCAGAGCAGCCTGTCTGCTCTGGATACTGACACTGCTCACCATGCAGACAACATCCTGCAGCCGCGCCCCCGAACAGATTTCAGCTTCGCCTTTTGACCTCCCGGATCGTTTCTCTCTCTCGGGAGACGTTGCCGCCTCTGCACAATGGTGGCAGAACATGAATGACCCTGCTCTTGTTGCCCTTATCGAACATGCGCTGTCAGACAATTTTTCCCTGCTTATAGCGAGAGACCGTCTGGCCGAAGCCCGGGCCTCGGCCAGACAGGCAGGAGCACGGCTCAGCCCCATCCTGGAAGGTGACGGACAAGGAAAAACCCTGCGAAATTACCAGACAGACAGCACAAAAAACACCCTGCTGCTTGAACTTGCTGCCTCCTATGAAATTGACCTCTGGGGCAGGCTGGCAGCCATCAGAGATGCCGCTGTTTTAAACAGCCGGGCCACCCGGGATGATCTGTTCACTGCCGCCATATCCATAGCGGCGGAGGTAGCCCAGACCTGGTACCGTATTGTGGAGGCAGAACTGCAGCTGCAGCTGATGCAAAAACAGAAAAAGACAAACGGTCGTGTACTTGAACTGATTGAGCTCCGATTCCATGCAGGGCAATCCGGAGCACCGGATGTCCTTCAGCAGCGCCAGCTCGTTGAATCAAACAATGCTGAACTTGCTGATAGCCGCCGCAGTCTGCAACTCCTCAATCACAAACTGGCCCTCCTCCTGGGTGAATTTCCGGGGAGCTATACAGCTCCTGCAACTCCAGTGCTGCCCTCCCTGCCTCCTCTGCCGGATACAGGAATAGTTCTCGATCTGCTGAACAGAAGACCCGACATAAGAAGCAGTTATCTTTTAATCCAGGCAGAGGACAGGCAAGTGGCGGCGGCCATAGCTGACAGATTGCCAAGGTTGAGTATTTCAGCCAACCTCTCCACCTCCGGAAACCAGGCAGGAGACCTGTTTAACAACTGGTTCACCACCTTTGCTGCCAACATCGCCGGCCCCATTATTGATGGCGGTTACAGAAAAGCTGAAGTTGAAAAACGCAAAGCAAAAATGAATCGTCGGCTCAATGAATATGGAGAGACGGTCCTGCGGGCAATTGGCGAGGTGGAAGATGCTCTCACCCAGGAAAAAACGGAAGCTGAGATACTGGCCAGTCTGAAAACCCGATTGAAACTTGCGAAACAGACCGTCAACCATGTAGCAGACAGGTACAGAATGGGGGCAGAGGATTATCAGCGCGTGCTTCTTGCCCTCATCTCCTACCAGGGTCTGGAACAGAAAATCATCAAATCAAAGAGATTATCGATAAATTACAGGATCAGTCTTTACCGGGCTCTGGGGGGCAATTTCCCCCTTGATACCGGCCAGGAAGATTAATTGACAGGGAGACTCAATTTTTTAATACCCTGCAGCTTTCTTTGCATACTGCTATGGATAAACAATTATCAAAAAATGAAAAGACCCCCGGAAGCGGGGATGAGAAAAGAGGAAAATATCTTTTTCTTCCTGCTCTGCTTCAGTTTCTTCTCTGTATCATCATACTCGGGGCAGGTTTTGCAATAGCCTCCTACTATCTCAGGTCCGCGCCACAGGCAAAACCCCGAAAAAGAGAACCCAGTCCCCTTACAGTCCAGGTTGAAAAGGCAAGATACGAACCTCATCAGTTAGTTATTGAGGCCATGGGAACAATTATTCCTTCCCGGGAAATCAGCCTCACATCGAGCGTAAGTGGAGAAATTGTGCAGATGAGTCCAGACCTGGACCCGGGAGGATTTGTTAAAAAAGGAGCGCATCTTCTCTCTGTTGATCCCAGGGATTACGAATTTACCGTCCAGCAGCGAACCAGTGATGTAAACATAGCTGAAAGCGATCTGGCACTTGAAATGGGCAATCAGCTGATTGCCTTGAAAGAGTTTGAAATTCTCGGCGAAAAAACAACCCCCCACGAGAAACAGTTAATGTTGAGACAGCCCCATCTGGAGCACAAAAAGGCCACCCTGAAAGGGGCCAGGACGAAACTTGACCAGGCCGAATTAAATCTTGCGCGGACCAGGACGAAGGCACCGTTTAATGCAGTCATCCTCTCTCGTAAAGTTAACATCGGATCACATGTCTCCATAGCCACACCCCTGGCTCAGTTAGCCGGTACTGATGAATTCTGGCTGAAACTGACAGGGAAGGATGGCAGTACTCTATGTGTCCATCAAAGATCCCCTCTGCAAACTTGCAGAAAACGTCCTCAGCCCGAGGCTTCTCATTGGCTCTTATGTGAAAGCGGAAATCGAGGGAATCAAGCTTGAATCAGCTGTCGCAGTAAAGAGAAAGGACGTCCATAATTCCAACACACTGTGGCTTTTTTCCAAAGACAACACCCTGGAAATACGAAAGATTGATATTATTTTCAAGGACCGCAACTTCATCTATATCAGTTCCGGCATATCAGAGGGAGAAAAAATTATCTCAACTCCTCTCTCAGTACCTGTTGCGGGTATGTCGGTACAGCTGCAGCAATCCAAAGCCGGCACAGAGCAGAGTAAAGCAGAGGAGAGAGAACCGTGAACACCCCTGCTTCTCCACCAACAGGATTGATCGGCTGGATGGTGATCAAACAGGAAGTCTTTCCCGCATTTGAACTGGACATCATCACCATCAGAGTCAGCTACCCCGGTGCCGGACCGGAAGAAATCGAACAGGGAATCCTTCTGGCCGTCGAAGAGGCTATCCAGGGAGTTGAAGGTATAAAAGAGATGACAGCCACTGCCCGGGAAAGCAGTGCTCTGATAAGAGTGGAACTGCTTAAGGATGCCGAGCCGCAGAAGATTCTTCGGGATATCCAGCAAAAAGTAGATGGCATTACCACCTTCCCTGTGGACGCTGAAGCTCCTGTCATCTCCATTGCATCCCGCAGGCGTCAGGTACTCCGCCTTAATATTTACGGAAATATTCCTGAACGTTCCCTGCTTGCGACCGCCAGCCAGGTAAGAGATCGACTGCTGCAGAACAGAGACATAAGCCAGGTGGAACTCCAGGGCGGCAGGGACTATGAGATTAATGTCGCCGTCCCCCTTGAAAAGCTGCGAAAGTACGGCCTTACCCTTGCT
>JAFDME010000084.1 GCA_019306075.1 Deltaproteobacteria bacterium
TCCAGTGGCAAAATTGTCGCTCGACCTGCATTTTAGTACCTTACTCCGTAAAAGCTGTAATAAAAAACAGGTAAGCGAAGACTCCGAGGAAATGAGGGAAGTATTCAGCCGTAACAATAGGTATATACCTCCAAGGTACTTACTTGCAGCTTGTCTGCGTTAGAGAATCTCACATAGAGAGTATTACCACATTGAAGTACAAAAGACAGCAGGGAAAGAATTATCCCGGTTTAATTTTCGCTGATTTTCCCACGGGTGAACATTATTCGCGCAAGATAGAGAAATGGTGTATCAATCGCTGCCACAACAATTTTGAGAAGATAGGTGGTTGCCAGGATCTGAAAAAATTCGCCGGTGGGCAGAAGACCCCAGAAGGCTATAAAGGTGAAAATTATAGAATCAAGGAGCTGGCTTATCATTGTACTGGCATTGTTTCTCAGCCACAGGAACCTGATCTGGGGCAACCGCATCTTCCAGAATTTGTAGGCCCATACGTCATGCAGCTGGGATACGCCATAAGCGACTAATGAGGCAAAGGCAATTCGGGGAAGGATGGAAAAGATATTTTTGAGGCTTTCCTGAATGAAGTCGAATTCGTTTGGCTTGAACAGCAGGGCAAGATTCATAATGATGACCGTGGCGCAAAGTGAAAAAAAACCGATAAATACAGCCTTTCTCGCTGATCTGCTGCCGTAATTTTCCGAAAGGATATCTGTTACCAGAAATGATGAAGCATAGGTTATATTGCCCAGAGTTACCCCAATGGCAAAGAGGTCGATCATTTTCAATACCTGTATGTTGGCCAGGATTATAGATATCGGGATCCAGATATAGAGACCTGTTTTGCCAAAAAAACGATATGCAGCAAGGATAGAAAAAAAATTGGCAAAAAGGAGCAGGAGCCAGAGTATTTCGTTTGACAGGATAAAGGCAGGAAAATGTAAAGCGGCCATGGAAAGCCTCCTTGCGGGCTGCAGGATATTTTGAAAATGTCTATTTTTTCAAAATGATCCCGGTGATAAAGGGAGGCTACACAGATTTGAAGAACGGAAGAGTCATCGGTTTTGATAAGGCGGGTAGCCGTGACCGCCATACTTCAGGGCGGCACAGTAGCAGAAGCGGGAAGAGGATTCAACATATATCAGCTGATTTTAACAACAACAAGGGTTATATCGTCTTCCTGGGAAAAGCCTTCCCTGAAAGAGGTGACAGCACTGATAATATCGTTTCTGATCGATTCCGCTGTTTTTGATGAACTGTCGAGGACAATCTTTTCCAGACGAGCCTGACCAAACATTTCGCCACTGTTATTTTTTGACTCCCTGATGCCATCAGTATCTATGATAATGATATCTTTTCCATTTATTTTCTTTCTGGGCGAGTTCTGGTATCTGTGCTCCTGGTCTACTCCCAGGACAAGGCCCGGACCTTCGAGCAGGCTGAAAGTCCTTGATGCAGAGTCAAAAAACAGTGCCGGTTCATGGCCTGCACGCACCCAGCGCAGGGATTTGTCGTCAGGAGAGATCTCCAGGAAAAACATGGAGGTGAATCGACCGGATCGTGAGCAATCCCTGGTGATATATTGATTAATAGTGTCAAGGAGTTCTGCAGGCGAATGATATTTCGCAACCGCCATTTGAAGGAATGCCCGGACAGATGTCATCAGGATGGCGGCACCTACCCCGTGGCCGCAGACATCGGCTACCGCAATTCCAAAACGATTATCAGGTAGTGGGAAATAGTCATAATAGTCTCCACCTGTATTATCACAGTAGAGGCTGGTTCCTGAGATATCCACTCCTTTGACTACAGGGCTGGTGCCGGGCAATAGATTCTGCTGAATCTCTTCAGCCAGTTTTATGGCACTGAGCAGTTCGAAGCGATGCCTGAGCCCGTCTATCATATTGTTGGTGTGACCGGCAATTACACCAAATTCATCATTAGTGGCGACCGGGACTTTCTGACTGAGATCGCCGTCACTCACTTGTTCAAGAATTTTCGTCTCATTTTTGAAGAGAAGCCGCAGGTTTCTGGAGTAGGAAATGATGAGGTTGATTATCAGGGCCATTAAAACAGCCATAATAAAAAAGATTTCGGTAGTAACTGACATCTGGGCATGCTGGATTGATATCTGGTTTTCAGTAATCTTCGTCAGCCATACAATATCTCTGGAAAAGACCAGTGCCATCAGCAGTGCGATAAAAAGTGTCAGGGTTACGGTAATAAATGTGAACTTATGAGTCATGGAGAAGAGGCTTTTGGCAAGAGGGGCAGTATTATCCTTCTCCATGGCCAGTAAAATTGTTTTTCTTTCCTGGTTGAGGGCTGCGTCCAGGCCGATAAAAAATCCAGCTATCAAACATCCTGTCATCAGCGGAAAGAGGCTGTGGTAAGGAAAGCCGTAAGTAATCTTATTGTAGGTGCCCAGCATTATTCCGGCAAAAAGGCAGAGTGCTATTTCAATAAAAAAAGCGTTTCTGGGTTGGGTTTCAGCGGCTGCACCGAGGATAAAATATCTATTAAGAAAGGGCCGGCATAAGGTCACCACCGCTGCAAAAACCACCGCTGTTATTATCCCCAGAGTCACGGGGGACAGGGTCGTCAGGAATGGTCAGACCTGGCCGCCGTAGAATGTCAGTGCCAGAACAGCAAAGGTGTATTGGAGAAAGGTTCGCATGGTATTTGATGAGAGTCCGTAATCTGGAAAAGTATTCCCTTTTAAAACATCCTTGTACAGAAGAAGCGACTGAACGTTTGCCAATAGGGGGCGCCATGGAATAACTGGTTTAAAGCTATGGATAAAGATCCGGTTGTCAAGTGGTTTTCCCGCTCTTCCTTATTCAGGCCTGTCTCATGAACGGTAATAAAACCGATTGCCGGGGAGTGGTATTTTAATTAAAAATTTACTGCAGGCATCTTTTTTTATATCACAAAGTGGTGTATATCTTTTTTGAAGGGTTGTTCCCGGCCTTTTTGTTGTTGTATTCAAATGTGTTATGCGCCGGTTTTATTTTCTATGAGGGTGTGACTGCAGTCGGGGGATTGGTTGTAATCGCCAGGAGCACTGGTGGGTGGAAATTTCATTTAAGGAGCGATACATGTCCCAGGATAATTTTGATTTGCCTGAATCCGGAGAGGAACAGGACGGCAATGGTAATGTTACGTGGCAGGAGCAGGTGGGGCTTTCCGCAAAAACCCCGATCGGCCTGTTTGGAATAGGTCTGACTACCGTCTGTTTTACTCTCACGGTGCTGGGACTTCTCGGTCATGTAACGGGGTTGATTGAAAACCCCTATGCTGCAATTGTCACTTTCCTGGTATTTCCTGCCGGCATGGTTTTGGGTCTGCTGCTTATTCCGCTTGCCTACTATATGAGACGTAAAAAGTGGTTCAAGCATAGCCTGACATCAAAAAATGTAACCATTGATTTCAGTTTAGCTCGCCATAGAAAGGGTGTTATCCTTTTTCTTGTTCTCTCCCTTGTCAATCTGGTGGTCTTTTCCTTTGTAATTTATGAAGCGTATCATTTTACCGAGTCGGATTTCTTCTGCGGTGCGATATGCCATAAGGTTATGGATCCTGAGTATACAGCTTATCAGCGTTCCTCCCATGCAAAGGTCGGTTGTGTTTCCTGTCATATAGGTTCCGGGGCCGAATGGTATGTAAAGGCGAAACTTTCCGGCCTTCGTCAGGTGAAGGCAGTTATTGACGGCAGCTACAGGACACCGATACCCGCGCCGGTGGAACATTTGCGTCCCGCCCAGGATACCTGCGAGCAGTGCCACTGGCCTGAAAAATTCCATGGTAAGAAGATTAAGCAGTTCGTCAATTTTACAAATGATGACCAGGAAAATCCGGAAATAGAGAATATCGTACTTCATATAGGTGGACGGAATCCACTGACGGACACCTTTGAAGGTATTCACTGGCATGTGAGCAATGATGTAAAAGTGGAGTATGAATCGCTCGACGAGACAAGAACCTCCATTGGCAGAATTAAAGTTACAAAACCCTCTGGTGTTACCGAGGAATATACAATTGATAGCGGGGAGAGTACGGAAGGTGGTGAAACAAAGTGGCGCACTATGGACTGTATAGATTGCCATAATCGCCCCACTCATGTGTATGACGATCTTGAACAGAAGATCGATTTTGGTTTTTACAGCCGTAAACTTGATCCGGAAATAGTGGGACTTCGTGAGGACAGTTTTACTGTCCTGCAGAAGGAATACGCAAGTCGTGAAGAGGCAAAGGAGCAGATTGTGGAAACCCTTCTCTTTCTCCAGTCAACGAGAAGTGGTGCTGACTTTGTCGCTGAAAATGAGCAGTCGTTAATCTCCTCCGGAAGATACCTGCTTGAGGCCTATATGGGCAATGTCTGGCCTGCGATGAAAGTTACCTGGGGAACCTACAAGGGCCATAATGGTCATCGCAATGAAGAGGACGGTTATGGTTGTTTCCGTTGCCATGATGAGGAGCATACCACTGAGTTTGGCAAAACCATTTCCCAGTCCTGTGACCTGTGCCACGATGAACCTGAATAATGCTGTTAAATACAGTGCAAAAGGTGACAGTATTTATTTCTGTTTTTATCAGGAAAAACCCGCAATAGTAGATTTTCAGGGAATATTTGAGTATGTTTGCTGGGGGAGAGGGATTGGTATTTATCTGATTATATAAAAAGAGTGTGACAACTGTATGAGTGAATCAGTAGCGGCGGCAGGGTCAAAGCGGAGTTCTTTACGATTCAGTGTTAATGATGAGCAGTTGGTCAGCTACAAAACAGCTTATGAGGACGGGGAGGCTCTTCTTGCAAATATATCGACCGGCGGTTGCGCCGTCTACAATGCGACTGTGCGGGTAGCTGAGGGTGAAAAACTTCTGTTTAGTTTTGATATTCTCAGCTCAGAGGAACCTTTTGAGTTGAGAGCGATATGTGTTCGTTTGAAGGATGATGGTTTTGCCGTTCAATTCCTGGGTGTTGACAGTTCCGAGGCTAACCGGATTATTAAACTTCTGGCCACTCGTGCCAGATCAGAGAAAAAATAGATTCCCTGTTTATTTTTTATTCCTGATGACGAAAAGGTTCTTCCTTTTCGTCTGTTGAGGCTGAATGGATGCTCCATGAGAGCGAGTGGGGGGCAAAACCGTTTTCCAGGGTTGGCTTAATGATCTGGAAATATGGAGAAACATCGAAATCTCTTGGTGTGAAAAGGCTGTGATGACGGATATGAAGGATTTCCCTGCGGCAATTTCTGCAGGACGGATAATTTGCTTTTTTAAGAGTAATATCCGGCAAAATAGGATAGTTGACGGATTGGAATGCCTGTGCAATAAGTGAAGAACAGATTGCCCGGGTGGCATCTCCGCTCCCGCGGGAGAGAAGACGTCGCCTGAAACGCTGGGGAATCGGAGGGGTGGCAGGAGGTACCTGGTAAGATCAATGATGTTTCTCAGGTCATGGATGTGCCCCAATCGTTTAAGCGCGTAGCTGATGACCGTGTCAATTTCGCTTTTGTTTAAGCCGACCGGGCGGCATATGCGGGTGTGCAGAGGCGCATAGAGCGAGAGTTCTACCGTGCGGATTCCGTCATTAATATCAGCTTCAATCAGCCGTGGCTGTCTTTTATTGCCATCTGTTCTGTTGTCGGCAGGCGAAGCAATCTCGCTGGCAAAAAGAGCGGCATGTGACCAGCTTGACTGTGTCAGATATTTGATTGCTGTACTGAATCTGCTGTTGCCGTCCGCCAGCAGCACATCGCCCGGACGAAGGCTGTTTTGGAGTTTGTCTGGGGTGGCGGTGGCGACTTGTGCCGTGTATTGTCCCGGTTCGGAAAGGTAGCGGGCCAGCCGTTGACCGAATTTCTGCAAAATTTTCATATTCTGTCCGCAGGGCAGTGGCAGTTTACGATTGGTTATGAACACAGCGGGGAATGGCATAACCTGCTGTCATCATACTATACCACCTCTGTATACTGCAAAGTGCAGTGTCGGTATTTTCATACTGCGGGAGGGTGGGGTATTGACTTTAATCCTTGAAACTGCAGGAAAATTGAAAAAGTTTTGACAAAGCTCAGACCTGCGTTTATATTGCGCAAAAAATGAAGCGGGATTAACTCAGTGGTAGAGTGTTAGCTTCCCAAGCTGAAGGTCGCCAGTTCGAATCTGGTATCCCGCTCCAGTAAAATTTTTTTGAGTACCATTGAACTCAGGTTCACTGTCTGGCAGCTTTCTTGAACCGCAGTGTAACAGCAGGATAGCGGCAAATGTCTACCTCGTGCCTCGCTGCAGGATTGTTCACCCGGACCCCGCCAAAACCCCTTACTGCCAGCTGAATCAGAAGATGGTCGCCTGCTGGTAGCTGAGTTTGGGTGGTAATTAAGAAAAAAATTACCTCAATATCAGCATGACTTGATATTTGCCATGAGTGATGTTGATCTGGCAGGGCATTTTTTACTGATTGATGTAGCTGTACGCATCGACAACAAAATGCGGGTGTATTGTTCTAATTTCCCTAATTTTTGATTGAATTGTCAGGACTTCAGCCTCCCATTCATCCTGTAGCAGACCACTCCTGTTTTCCAGCCAATAACCATCAAAATTACCGGTGAGCAACCATGGATTTTCGTCAAGGAGTTCCGTTGCTCTTTTGCAGGATTTTACGTCTTTATTTTCCATACAGTTTGTCATATCAGAAAAGGTTTTTCCGGTTATTGGTCCCAAGTCCCCTATATCAAGTTTTTTGTATGTTTGAGAACCGCATCCATAACAAGAAAGGCTAAAGGTGAACAGAAAAGCAATGGAAAGAAGACGATTGATCATTTTGCACCTCCTTTTTGTGTGGCATTATAAAATAAACGCTATGTTATTGAATGCTAATCCGTAAAATCCTGTCCATGCCTTGGAGTATATTGTGTAAGATAACCGAAGAAAATTGTTTTGTCTTGTCATATTGTAAATTGCTGTTTTATTGTTGATTCTGTTGGTGTATAATGAATCATAAACAAGGAATACTTAATTTGAGCCATTAGCCATGGGGGCACTAAATGTGGACGAAAAAGATACCGTTTTCTTTTTTCGTTGTTGCCCTGGTCATTCTCTCCTGTACGCTAACCCATCCTGCAAATGCTAATGATCTGACTGTGGCAGGTAGTCCGGGTCCTGAAATTATACATACTGAAGGTATTGAACAGGTATTGAAATCGGGGGAGGATGCAACTACCTTTCCTGTAGTTACACTGGAACCTGTTGCTGCCGTGAAGTTGCGCACCTATGCAGAACAGGAGTCTATTCCAAAACAGATCGGATTTAACCGGAATGTTTCCATGTTGTCCACGACTCAAAACACCGGGAAACAACTCATCTGGCAGGAACTGTTGGAGAACAGGCATTACACAGGAATAGAGATATCATCCCCCCAGGCAGTTGCGTTACGAGTTGGAATTACGGTGGAAAATTTACCGGAGGATGCCGAGTTTCGTTTTTTCAGAGCCCAGAGAGGAGCACCGGCTGATATACAACTGGTATTTGGCCGGGAAATTCTTGATATTTTAAAAGTCAATAAAAATGCGGATCCGACTGATTCGAACGGTGAGATATTCTGGTCGCCTACAGTGGCAGGCGACACCATTGGCATTGAAATTTATCTGCCGAATAGTTATGATCCTTCTCTGGTACAGATTGCTTTTCCTCTAATTTCTCATATCACTTCTTTTTCCTTTGATCCTACAGGTCTCAACTATTCATTTGAGGGCTATGGGGATGCAAACTCCTGTCAGAATGACGCAACCTGTGCGCCTTTATTGCTGAATATGATTAATTCGGTAGCAGGGGTGCAGTTTACCACAGGTGTTGGGACGTACGTCTGTACTGGAAGCCTTCTTAACGATAGAGACCCTCACACCTGGAAACCATATTTTATAACCGCAAACCACTGCATTGACAGACAGTCAGTAGCTTCAACAATAGAAACACACTGGTTCTGGCAGTCTGCAACCTGTAATGGCTCAACTCTGAGTCATTTATATAGAAAAGTCAGTGGTGGTGCAACTCTGCTGCACACTCAGGCTATGAGTTCCGGTGCACCAGTAAGTACCAGCATGGATATTACCCTGTTGGAATTGAATAATGCGCCTGCGGCCGGGGCCATGTTTGCCGGTTGGACCACAGCTATCCCTCCGGGTAGAGGAACTTCGAGGGTGGGGATTCATCACCCTAAAGCAGATTGGAAAAAAATTTCCTATGGAACTTCAGCCGGAGATGCTGCCTGTGGATGGGCTGATGGCCAGGAGTTTCGGTGTATTGAAGGGAGTGGTAATTTTTATATTGTTCATTGGATTGATGGGGGTACTGAGCCGGGAAGCAGTGGATCGGCAGTTTATTTCAATAATGATACTCTGATAGGAGTATTGTCTGGGAGTACCGGGAGTTGCGCAGGCTCGTATAGTGTGTATTCATCTTTTCGGGCTACCTATGCTGCCGGCAATTATGGCCAATGGTTGAATGTTATACCATCTATCGCGCCAATCAATCTTTTATTATTAAAATAAGGTGGATTGATTTATTGCCTGGTAAGAGTTCTTCCAGCGAGCAATTCCACTATTGTTCAAACGATGGTATTTGAAAAATATCTGGATCAAGTACTATAAAGTGCCTGTCCCGAGGTTGGCTTTGGTATTTCTTTGAAATATATTATAACATTTTGTAATAACACGAAAGCGTGGGGAAAAATTTAGTGCCTTGTTTTATAAAAATCTGTATAACACTCAAAATCGCGAGTCATATAGCTCTGGATAATAACCTGTTGAACAATGAACGGACTGAAAATGGATGATTCACATCAAAAGATAGCACTTTTTATCGATGCAGATAATGCACCTGCCAGCAAATTCGAAGAAGTTTTAAGTGAAGTTGCTAAGTATGGTGTTGTAACAATACGAAAAGCATATGGTAATTGGAAAAACCCATCCTTAAAACCCTGGGAAGACCTTTTACATGAGTATGCAATTCAGCCAATACAACAATATGATCTTACAAAAGGGAAAAATGCGTCTGATATTGCACTTGTAATTGATGCAATGGATGTAATGTATACCAAGAATATTGACGTTATGTGTTTCGTTTCATCAGATTGTGATTTTACACCGATGGTTACCCGGGCACTTGCTGAAGGAAAAGTTGTTCTAGGGTTTGGTGAGCGAAAAGCACCTTCTCCATTTGTTAATGCATGTTCTAAATTTCTATTTTTAGATCAGGAACAAAAAGGAGATAGTTCTGCAAAGACAAAGCCTGAAAATATTAAATCAAATACCAAGCTCATAAACCTTCTTCGTCAAGCAATAGAGGCGACAGAAGAAGAAAATGGTTGGGCTGCTCTTGGTCCTGTAGGTTCACATATATCAAATAAAACTTCTTTTGATACGAGAAATTACGGCTACAAAAATTTAAGCAGTCTGATCAAGGCAATTGACTTATTCGAACTGAAGCGGGGAGCAGGAAATTCATATTTAGTCAAAGATAAACGAAAGAAGAAATAAACATTAACAAAAGAATTATCACCACTCTACTACGTTCCATTCGACCCGACTCAGACCACGCTGTTTTCGTGCTGTTATGTGTGCCTGCAAGGGTCGCATCCCGCGCGACCAATCATTCCGGTTATTTTGTCTTGTTATGGACATCCTCCCTGATTATTTTTTGATGCTGCATCATGTCATAGACTCGTGTGAGGAAAAAAATGCGGTTTTATAAGTGCCTACGAAGTAATCTGAACTAATTGATATATCAGGAAAGAGTATGCAGGCACAGTCTCTATCCTGATATTGGAGAGAAAGGAAATGCGCAGTAAATTTGGAAGAATTGGATTTTTTTCAGTTATGTTAATTCTCTGGGCCTGTACAGCCCAGGGCAGCAGTCTCCTTGCCGGAACTCTCCTTTCGTCTGAAGATAAGGGTACCATTAACTGGCAGGTAACCGGAGTCTCACACACGCTGCATCTCCGTGAAGAACCGTCTATCAAGGCAAAAATTATCACCAGCTATTCAGCAGGTACAATTCTCGCGAACCTCGGATGCAGACAAGGTAAAAACAGAATATGGTGTGATGTTCAGCAGTTGGAAGGAGGCCCTCGTGGGTATGTTGCCGCAGAATTTTTAAAGCCGGCACGGTCTCCCGACGGGAGTACTGTGGGTCCTGACGACTCTGCGCTGCGCGCAGGCCGGGATGACTTTGATGCAACTGGTTCTATCCCCTGTGCACAGTTTGCAGGCCAGCCGATGCGCCAGTGTGAATTCTGTGTCAGCCGCGCAGGTGGCGGCAGTTCCACGGTGGTTATTACAAAACCTGACGGTAGCAGCCGTGCAATCTTTTTCCGGATGGGCAAACCTGTCAGTGCAGACACCAGTCAGGCTGACGGCTACCATGAACTCAGGTCAACCAGGGAAAAAGATTTACAGCTGATCCGCATAGGTGACGAACGGTACGAAATTCCTGACGCAGTTGTTTTTGGAGGATGAGAATAACTACCCGGTTTCAAAAGATATCTGTAGATATGGTAGAATTTTAACTGGAATATTTTTTTCCCTGGAGCACGCACATGGGGCTTTTTCAAGGTTTATTGCTTGTTACTGTGATTCACACTTTGGCAGCTGCCGCTCCGGGGCCGGATTTTGTCCTCGTTTCCCAGCAGACACTGGCGAATGGCAAAAAGGCGGGGCTACTATGCAGTCTCGGCATTTCGCTTGGTCTTTCCGTCCATATCATCTACTCTGCCTTCGGGCTGGCGACTGTAATTGCAAATTCTGCGGACTTACTGGAGCTGATCAAGATAATGGCGGGATGTTACCTTATGTTCCTGGGGTTCAGGGGATTGAGAGTAAGGTCGGCACGGGGGGAGATGAGTGCAGCAGCTGCAAAAAAAACTAGATCGCTGAAATATATCGGCACCGGATTTGTCTGTAATGTTTTAAACCCGAAAGCCCCGATCTATTTTGTTTCTCTTTTTACTCTGGTTCTTTCTCCGGAGATGCCGGTGTGGCAGCTTGCTGTGTACGGGGCATGGATTATGCTTATCCAGCTGGCATGGTTTTCTTTCGTCGCTTCGCTTCTCTCCTTTCCTGTAATAAACAGCCGATTCAGACGTGCCGGTCACTGGATAGATCGCCTGCTGGGAGG
>JAFDME010000085.1 GCA_019306075.1 Deltaproteobacteria bacterium
ACATCCCGCCAGAGAGCTGGCTCTCGGTCATCTGCTGAACAACCAGCAGGCACATTTTCTTCACCTGCTCTATCCCATTATGACGCTCACCGGGAGAGGTCGGCGTCTTTATGAGGCCGGCGGACAATATATTGAAGAAGGTGACACACTTGTCAACAGTGATGCGGCAGATTTTTTTGAACAACTGTGTCTTGAGGGGGATGAAAGTTTTTACCGTGGTGAGATTGCCCGCAAAATAGATGAAGAGATGAGAGATGGCGGCGGCCTTCTGACGGCAGATGATCTGGCAGCATTTAAAGTGCTGGAAAGGGATCCCCTCTCCGTTCCATACCGGAATTATCAGTTCCTGACTTCCCCTGATCCTTCAATGGGTGGAACCCTTATCGGTCTTGCCCTTTGTTTGTCGGCTGGCGGGGCTGCGCCTGACTATAAATGGGGGTCGGGTGAATATCTCCTCAGCTCCGTAGCCCTTATGAAAGAAGTTGAGAGACTGCGCTCGGCTGGAATCACATCACCCGCATCTCTTAAGACGTTTCTGGCTGACGGTTTGGCAGTTGCGTCGTCAAGGGAAAATATGCGGCTCTTCAGCAGGGGAACAACGCATATAAGTGTTGCTGATGCCGCAGGGAACTGCGCCGGCATGACCTGCTCAAATGGTGAAGGTTCAGGGTATTTTGCCCCGGGAACCGGCATAATGCTTAATAATATGATGGGTGAGGATGATCTTCACCCTGACGGCTTCCATGCCGCGGAACCGGGGGAGAGGGTGTTCTCAATGATGTCGCCCTCACTGCTGATGCAGGACGGACTGGTAGAGCTGGTAATCGGCAGTGGCGGTTCAAAACGGATTCGGACGGCAATTTCCCAGGTGCTGATGCAGGTTACCGACTTTAACCGGACTTTGCAGGAGGCGGTAGACGCGCCCAGGCTGTATCTTGATGGAGATTGTCTGCAGCTGGAACCGGGGTTCAGTGAGCAGGCCGTTGAGAGTGTACGGAGGGTTGTCCAGGTTAACCTCTGGGACAGGAAGGATGTATATTTCGGCGGAGTCCATGCTGTTATTCCGGGTGTTGGAGGTGCGGGAGATAACCGGCGGGGCGGTTCCGTGGTTTCAGTCCTGAAATAACATTCCATCGATTTTTCTTCCTCCCGGTGTGTATTTTATCTCTCAGCAGTGTTGTTCTTTTGTTCAATCCTCATCCTTATGTTTCAAAAAATCCTGGTTACCGCTGAACCTCAGCTTCATTATCCGGTAGTTTCTCGCTGTCAGCGGGATGAGAGGAAAATCACCTGTCAGCAACTGAGTTTGAGTGGTAATCATGTCAAGATGTATTCTCCAGCGAGCGAGGTACCCCATATAAGCGGAATAAAGTGGCGCTGTAAGTTCTCTTTAGATCAGGATACCATAAACTGTGCAGGTCAAACGGATTTAATCCGGAGGAAGGAATGGTTGCTTTACGGCGTGTTGATAAAAAAAGATTCAAAGAACTCACATATCCCCACCTTGAATTTCTCTATAATGTGGCTTTGAAATACAGTGGAAACAAATATGATGCCGAAGATCTTGTCCAGGAAACTATGGTTACAGGGTATACAAAGTTTCAGCAGTTGCGTGACGAGAAGAGCTGCAGGGCATGGCTTTTTACCATTCTTCGGAATCATTTTTTGAGGGAGAGAAAGCAGTTTTTAAAGAGACCTTACCTTGATGATGGGAGCAGTTATCTCGATTATATAAGTGACGAGAAGAGTTCCGGTTTTGTCGATCGACTGATTGAAAAAGATGCGAATAAAGAGCTGCACCGGGTACTGGCGACGATATCTGAAAAATTTCAATCGCCTCTTATTCTCTACTATATGGAAGAGATGACCTATCAGGAAATATCCAAGTACCTTGACATTCCCATAGGGACAGTGATGTCACGTCTTGCGCGGGGCAAACGTCACCTGAAGAAGGGACTGTTGAAATCATCTGGCCGGAAGAAGAGTGCAGGGAAGATTATTCAGATGATGAATTTGATAATGTTGCATTGAGGAGGTTTACCATGGATTGTGCAACTTTTAGTTCCTGGCTGGAGAACCGGGATAGTTATGATCTTTCTGAAGCTGACAGGGCAATGAAGCACGCGATAGTGTGTGCAGAGTGCAAAGATCTGCTGCATAACGATGAGGAGCTTGAGCGGTTTGTCACGAGGATGTTTCAGTATGAAATGATGGATGAGCGGCTGGTCGGTAAAATTGACCGAAGTCTGGACAGTGCTGGTCTAAAGAGGGGATTTCGCGGGGGAATCGCTGCCGCCTTTGCGGTGGTGGCTGTTGCTGTTCTGTTTTTCGTTTTCATTCCGGGTCGGGGGAATTTTTCCTCCATGGATGAGTTTGGTCAATATGTCGTCCAGGAACATCGTGAGCATGGAAAGATTACGCCCCTTTTTGAGAAAATAGGGGATATCGGGCAGTGGGGGCAGGATAATCTGCACCATTCCCTTGATGTCAATACCCTTCCTGCCGGGAATATCAAAATTGTAGGAGGTCGGATCTGTACAATTAAGAACTGTGAGTTTGCCCATCTTCTCTATCAGGATGGCAAGCAGTTTTATTCGCTCTTTGCCGTTTCCGGTGACGAGATAGGTTTTGATCTTGAACCGGGGCGTATCTATTCTCTCACTGTCTCCAATGTAAAACTCCACGTCTGGATAAAACAGAAGATGGTCTATGCGTTGACGGGATAAGATCACCCTTGTAAGAGGAATCTGTAACCGGGCAACAGCGGGGCTGAACAGCACATCATGCCAGCTGGAAAAACATGCCGATCTGATATATGGCAACTGCCGACAGGAAGGCAAAAAATGTATTGAATCCTATGGAGAAAAAGGCCCAATTCCATGAGGATTCTTTGGCAATACAGACAACCGTGATAAAGCACGGAGCATAGAACATGATAAAAACGAGTGCTGCAACAGCCACTACACGGTTCCAGTGACTGTCATTTTTCAGCTTTTGACCAAGAGAGTCTGATTCCCCGACGTCAACTTCGCCCATGGAGTAAGCTGTCCCGAGGGTGGAAACAATAACTTCCTTGGCCGCAAATCCTCCAAGAAGAGCAATGTTGGTACGCCAGTCAAAGCCTGCAAACCTGGTTACTGATTCCATTGCCCCGCCAATCCTGCCCGCAATTGAATATCGGAGCGTCGCCTCTGCTTCCGCATTGTTTATAGTGCTGAGTTTTTCTGAAAGGGTACCAGCCTCTTCGGAGAGTGGTTTGGCTTTCAGGTTAATCTCTTCCATTACTTCTGATGAAAAAGATGTAATTGCCTGCTGCCGCTGCTGGTCAAAATTCTTAACCTTTTCATTATCTAGACCCGGGAAGGTCATAAGCGCCCAGAGCAGAATAGAGATGCCGAGGATTACGGTACCCGCTTTTTTGATATACTGGTAGGTCCTCTCCCAGGTGTGTATGAGCAAACCTCTGATGGTCGGATAGCGGTAGGGGGGAAGTTCCATGATAAAAGGTGTGGGATCGCCCCTTAAAACGGTACTGCGCAAGAGTTTAGCCGTCAGAAGCGCCACTACCCATGCAAGCATGGTGAACAAAAACATGTAAAGGGCTTTATTTTCATGAAAAAATGCACCTATCAGCAGTGCCAGAACAGGCAGTTTGGCGCCGCAGTTCATAAAGGGCACTGTCAGCAGGGTGGCCATGCGTTCTTTCGGAGAACGGAGTGTCCTTGTGGCCATCACTCCGGGGACGGCACATCCTCCGGCAATTCCGCCGGAGACGATAAAAGGCATCACTGATGAGCCGTGGAGTCCGAAAATCCTGAAAACCCGATCCATCATAAAGGCCACCCTCGCCAGATATCCGGAATCCTCCAGGACGGCGATACCAAAAAACATGAACATGATGAGAGGTACAAAGCCTAAAATTCCGCCGACACCATCGATTACACCGGAGGTGATCATCGATTTTATCAGACCATCCGGGAGTGTTTTGTCAACAATCCCCCCGAGCCAGCCAAAAAATGATTCCAGCTGTGCTACCGGCAGTTCACTCAAGTTGAAGGTAAGGTGGTAGAGACCAAAAAGAATAAGAAGCATGATTATCGGGCCAATCAACCGATTTGTGAGGACCTTGTCCATTTTGTCAGAGGTATATAAACGGTCTGTATCAAATCGATGGGTTTCAACGCCCTGCCTGATTATCGATTTGATATAGCCGTAACGCTGATCGGCGATGACTGCTTCCGGATAGACATCCAGAGTTTTTAAAGTGTGGTCAGCTACGGAGGCGACAGTTTGTTCAAGGCTGCCGGCCAGGTCTGCATTATTTTCCTGCCCCTTCTCAAGAATCTGTTCGTCATTTTCGAGATACTTGATTGCTGTGTATCTTGGCGGATAGGTATCAGTCATGAAACTGTTTTCGGTAATTTCAGTGACGAGTGTATCCAGGGTGGTATCAAGATCTTTACCGTAGGAGATTTCTCTGGAGATCCACGGGCCTGCCTGTGATGCCGTGAGAATTGCCGCCTCGATAAGATCGTCCTGTCCAAAACCGGATCGTGCAATAATTGGAATAACAGGGACATTGAGAAGCCGGCTCAGCTGATCCACTTTGATCTCAATTCCCCGGTCTTTGGCAACATCGATCATATTAAGGGCAATAACCAGCGGCACCCCGAGTTCAAGAAATTGACAGGTCAAGTAGAGATTTCTTTCCAGGTTGGAACTGTCAACGATATCAATGACTACGTCCGGCCTCTCGTTAACCAGGTAATCACGGGCGACAAGCTCTTCCACGGAATAAGCTGTCATTGAGTATGTTCCGGGGAGATCTGTGATAGTGATCTTCTGCTCTCCGCGGATGATACATCCTTCCTTCTGGTCTACGGTGATTCCCGGATAGTTGCCGACATGCTGTCTTGCTCCGGTTAACTGATTGAAAAGGGTGGTTTTTCCGGCGTTCGGGTTGCCGGCAAGAGCGATTTTGAGTTGCATCAGCTGTCGAGAGGATAGGTTGAGGTTGAGGTTGAGTAGAAAAATATAATGATGGGCTGTTATTGATTATTGTCTACTTCCACACGGATATGTTCAGCTTCGTTATTGCGCAGGGTGAGAATCGAATTGAGGACTCTGATTGCGACAGGGTCCCTGAGCGGTGCTCTGCCGCACACTGAAATTTTAGTGCCGGGGGTAAGACCCATCTCTCTGATACGTCTGCCAAGTACTCCGGCAACATTGACTGATTTGATCGTTCCACTCTGGTTTTTTTTCATATGTCGTAATACTACTGTCTCCATCGGCTCTTTATTTCCTCTGGTCCGGAGAAGTTGTTTTGCTCTCACAGGATGAACTTGACCTGCAGGACGAACAGCCATCTGAGCAGCATGGTATTGCATCGCCAAGAGCTGCACTCCGCCACTGTCTGTAGAACCTTCGACCGATGAAAAAGGCGCAACCGGCAACAACAAACAGGATGAAAATTTTTTCTAACATAAGTTACCCGGGCGGGGATTAGGCTCCCCTAATTTTTTAAACAAAATAAAAGGACACAAAGATGTGTCCCGATTTATTTACAGATTTGTTACCAGAATATTTTCAGAAGTGGCCGGATCAAGACTGATTGTTCCTCCATTCACCTTTACCAGACACTGACTGTTGTTTTCTGCACAGATAATATCTGCTTCCACTCCGGGATAGAGGCCCATAGATGCCATTTTGGCACAAACCTTCCTGTCCCCGTTAACCTTGCACACCCGCACTCTTCCCCTGCAGTTTCTCAGGGGTGAGTGAATATTTTTGGCCGCACAACCCCTTCTGCCAAAACAGCCTCTTACCCTGTCACTCAGGCAACAGTCAGAATTTTTTCCTCTTTTTCTACGCATATTCTCCGATTCCCGACTACATTGCTTTCATACATCGCTTCGAAACGCATTGCATGATCTTAAATAAAACAAACAGCAACGTGAGTCAATGTCTTTTTTAAGAGCGGATAATATTCTTAGGGGCAACTAACCTTCCCCTTGTACATAGAGTAACCATCTATTTTCGCTTTGCCCATGAATCCCGTAAAGTAACAGTTCTGTTGAAGACAGGCGCATCGTCCTGCCAGTCGTTGGAATCAGCGCAAAAGTATCCCTGGCGTTCGAACTGGACACTGTTTCCCGGTTGCAGATCTGCCAGGCAGGGTTCTGCCATTGCTCCGTCCAGGGTGATCCTGGACTCAGAATTCAGCTGGTCGGTAAAGTGTACGCTTTTATCGGCTTCGGGATTTTCCACAATAAACAGTCGATCGTATAGGCGAACAGTCACCGGCACAGCCTTTTCCGCAGAGACCCAGTGAATGGTCCCTTTTACCTTTCTCCCGTCAGGAGCAGATCCACCCCTGGTGTCAGGGTCGTATGTGCAGTGGATCTCGACTATTTCCCCAGTGTCTTTATCGGTTATATGGGAAACATACTGAACCAGGTAACCGTACCGCAACCGTACTTCACGTCCGGGCCCGAGGCGATGAAATTTTCTGGGAGGATTCTCCATAAAATCAGACCGTTCTATATACAGTTCTCTGCCAAATGGAATTAAGCGATTCCCCATATCCGGTTTCTGTGGGTGGTTTTTTGCTTCAAGTTCCTCAATCTGACCTTTCGGATAATTGTCCAGGACAACCTTTACAGGGTCCAGCACACACATTCTTCTTTCAGCGCTGCTGTTCAGGTCGTCTCTTATGCTGTTTTCGAGAACCGTCATATCAATCCAACTGTCCCGTTTGCCAACGCCTATAGTATCGATAAAGTTCTGAATAGATGCGGCAGTGTATCCACGCCGGCGAAGACCGGAGAGAGTGACCATACGGGGATCGTTCCAGCCGTCAACATGGTTGCCCTCCACCAGCTGCATAATTTTTCTCTTACTCATTACTGTGTAGGTGAGGTTCAGCCGGGCAAACTCGATTTGCCTTGGGTGACAGGGTGTTTCCAGGGTATCCAGTATCCAGTCATAGAGTGGGCGGTGGTCTTCAAACTCGAGGGTACAGAGGGAATGGGTTATATTCTCCAGCATATCAGAGAGGCAGTGGGTGTAATCGTACATGGGATAGATCTGCCAGGTGTCTCCAGTGCGGTGATGACTGGTTTTGAGTATCCTGTAGATGACAGGATCTCTCATGTTTAAATTTGGGGAACTCATGTCGATCTTTGCCCTGAGGACGTGGGTGCCCTCAGGGAAAGCACCGTTTTTCATCCCTTCAAACAGCTCAAGGTTTTCAGCGACCGGCCTGTTCCTGTAGGGGCTTTCCCGGCCCGGTTCGGTCAGGGTACCACGGTATTCCCTTATCTGTTCTGGTGAGAGTTGACAGACATATGCTTTTTCTTTTTTTATGAGGTCAATGGCAAACCCATAGAGCTGGGAAAAGTAGTCTGAAGCAAAGAAGGGTCGATCCCCCCAGTCAAATCCAAGCCAGGCCACATCTTTTTTTATGGATTCAACATAGATGGCCTCCTCCTTGCTGGGATTGGTATCGTCAAATCGCAGGTTGCAGATACCGCTATTTTCCTCTTTTATACCGAAATTGAGGCAGATTGATTTCGCATGACCTATATGGAGAAACCCGTTCGGTTCAGGCGGGAAGCGGGTGATAATTTTCTGATGTTTTCCGTTTGCAAGATCCTCCGCAATGATCTGACGAATAAAATCCAGGGGCTTTCCTTCTTTTTCTTTTATTTTTTCCATTTTTTCCTTGTTTTTTATTACAGCTTTTATGGAGTAAGAGCCTAATTACTCCTGCCTGCATAGAGTTCTGCTGTATTCCTCAATCTGCTCACCACCCGATCCCTGCCTACTGCGATCAGGATATCAAACATGGAGGGGCCTGCAAGTTGCCCGGTGACCACGGTGCGCATGCCGTTGATTATAATACCGGGTTTGATTCCCAGCTCATCAGCGTACTCTCTGGCTATACGTTCTGTCTCGGTGAGGTTGTAATGATCCAGTTGTTCATATCTGTTGGCTATAACAGGCAGCCATTCTCTTAGTCCCTCATGTTTGAGAATGTTCTTCTTCAACGGTTTTTCCTCAATGACAAAATTATTATCAAAATATGCTCTTCCCAGAGAGGTGAAGTCCTTTAGTGTATGAAATCTGCCTCTTATCAGGTCTAATGTGTTTAGATACCACTTCTTTTTTTCATTCTCATAACTATCATTCCATAACCCTTCATTTTCCAGCTCAGTTTTAACCATTTTGCCAAGTTCTTCTATTTCCATTGTTCTCAGGTAATGTTCATTAATGGAGATTGCTTTGGGGTCGGTGAAAAATTTAGGGTCATTTTTCCTGTAGTTGAATATGGAGCTGGACTTATTAATTCGCTCCAGTGAAAATCTCTCGATCAACTCCTCTTTTGTGAAAATTTCTTTATCATCCCCGTCAGACCAGCCGAGAAGAACAAGAAAATTATTCAGTGCCCAGGGGATAAAACCATGATCACGATAAAATTGGACTGAAACAATCTCGCCATGACTTCTTTTTGAGATTTTGGCCTTTTTAGTGTCCAGGGTCAGGGGCATATGGGCAAAAACGGGAAGGGGCGCCTGCAGAGCTTCGTAGAGGAGCAGCTGCTTGATACTGTTTGTCATATGATCCTGTCCACGGATAATGTGGGTTATTCTGTCACGGATATCGTCGACCACATTGCAGAGCAGGTAGAGCGGCTTGCCATTTGAACGAACAATGACAAAGTCATCGATTTCCCTGTAGTCAGATTCGATGCGACCCAGGATTTTATCATCATAGCCGATGACTCCAGTTCTTTCAGGTACTTTGAAGCGAACGACATACGGGATTCCAGCTGTCTCTTTTTCTGCAATTTCGGCTGCTGAAAGGTTTCTGCAACTGCGGTCATATCCCAGCGGTTTTTTTGCAGCCAGAGCAGCTTCGCGCTTACTGTCCAGCTCATCTTTTGTGCAGAAGCATTTATAGGCAAATCCTTTTGCCAGCAGTGTTTCTGCTGCAGCAGCATGCTCCTGAGTGAAATCGCTTTGAAAGTAAGGGCCTTCATCGAAATCGATACCCAGCCACTCGAGGCTGTCGAGAATACCCTGGATTGATTCCTGGCTTGAGCGCTCACTATCAGTATCTTCAATGCGAAGAATGAGTCTGCCCCCGTTCTGTTTAGCAAAAAGCCAGTTATATAGTGCTGTACGTGCACCACCAATATGGAGGTAACCTGTGGGGCTTGGTGGGAAACGCAGTCGTGTCTCAGTCATAATTATGTCCTTTGCTGGCCCTCCGGCCTGAGAATTTGAAAAATGAGTTGTTTTGTTGAACTCCCGAAAACAGCAACAAACAGTAGGGAGGATATTCGGTAATTGCAAGTGATATCGGCGAAAATAGTCCCTGCTTCATAGTCTGGTTACACGGCAGCAGGAGGCTGTCCGAGAATGCCCTTTTGCCTGAACTCTTCAGAATTACCAAAAAATAATGCTCTCGATATCACATATATGGCTGTGCTTATTTTTTCAATGATTCTTCGATATTGGACAAAATGCCTATTCTCAGACAAGCTCCTGGTTGCATCTGCGGTTATATATCTACTTCACAATCAATCTTCAAGAGCTTATGGTCTCTTTTGAAGAAGAAAAATGAGAGTTACCCGGTTTCCTGCTGTCAGCTAAATCAGAAGAAGGGCGTCTGCCTGCAGCTGAGTCCGGGGTATGATCAGGAATTGTTTTTTGTTGTTCTCCAAAGGTGAAGCTTGTATAGTTTTCTGATTTTAACAGAAACCATCCAGCTATTTTAACACCCCACAAGGGGGTATAAGTACCATGGTGCTTTACACAGGCACACAATTTCAAAATACACTCCTCAATTTCTTGGTTTCTTTACAGCTTTTACGGAGAAAGGTACTAAAAGTTCCGATTTATTCGGGGTAGTGTTTCAGATCTACAGATTATGTGGGTAAAAAGGGGAGAGGAAGATAAATGAGTGAGAAGGAAACAGAACAGGACAGTGATTGTGGTTGTGAAGAGGGGAAAGTCCCGGATATGGGTGGTAAGTGTGTTATGCCGGAGGTGACTTTTTTTACCTTTATTATGTCACTTAATACATCAGTCCTCTATCATCTTGGTGAGATTGCCGATCCTGAATCGGGGGAAAAAAAATTAAATCTGGAGGCTGCCAGGCATGGTATTGATACGCTGGTGCTTATTCAGAGTAAAACAGAGGGGAATTTAACCGGAGATGAGGAGGAAATGCTGAAAAACATCCTCTACGACATTAAACTTCGGTTTGTTAAAGAAGTTAAAAAATGATTGCGTAGCGGGCAGGCGATAGTGGAAAAGAGGAAGATTCTGCTGCATGCACCTGCAAAAATCAATCTGTTTCTTCATGTCCTTGGTCGTCGCTCTGATGGATATCATGATATTGAGACATGGATGCAGAAGATTGATTTGTTTGATATAATTACTCTTGAAATTACAGCCGGCAGCACCATTAATTTTTCCTGCAGTGATCCGGAAATCCCTGCAGGAGAAGGGAACCTGGCTGTCAGGGCGGCAATGGTTTTTTGTTCGTCTCTTGGTTTAAATGAAGTGGTGGGGATCAAGATATCTCTTGATAAAAAAATACCGGTTGCTGCCGGTCTGGGAGGCGGGAGCAGTGATGCCGGTACGGTTCTTAAGGGGTTGAATGAACTCTTTGACCAGCCGTTTACCAATCAGGAGTTGATTCTTATTGGTCGGTCTCTTGGCGCGGATGTCCCATTTTTTGCGGTTGAACATGAGGCAGTGATTGCTCGCGGTATTGGGGATATAATGCATCCGGTCAGTTCTTTGAATGATTGTACCTTTGTCCTTGTCAACCCGGGTTTTTTTGTTTCTACGCGGTGGGCTTTTGAAAATTTATCCTTGACAAAAACAAATAAAAAATATAACTTGTCTTGTTTTCGAAATCACAAAAATGATTCGCCGTCCCTTGCTGAAATGCATAATGACCTTGAAGAATGCACCTGCACAAAGTATCCGGAAGTAGCGGATATGAAGAGGCAATTGTTGGATTTTGGAGCCTCAGGGGTGTTGATGTCCGGT
>JAFDME010000086.1 GCA_019306075.1 Deltaproteobacteria bacterium
CCAACCTCTTTACGGCCACCCGCAGAGCAGACTGTCACACACTCGTTGCATCCGAGGAGCAGAATGCGCTTAAATGGTTTCGTATATTCAATAAGTTCATCCAAAGGCTTTCGTTCAGCTGTGATCATTGTGGTTTACTCTCCTTTTTATATTACCGTAAGGTTTTTACGCATTTATTGAGCCATAGCCACTCTAATCGGACTTGGACCAAGCTTACGGATCTTTTCCGTGATTTCCGTTGCTGTCTGGGCAAAACGGTACCCCATCCCGGCTGACATCGTCACCATCTCAAGTCTCTCACCTTCTATGCCGATTTCCTCAAGATATTTTTTCACATAGATAATCCGCTGCGCCGCCTTTTCATTGCCGTTCTTAAAATGACAGTCCCCTTCCAGACAGCCTGCTACATAGACCCCATCGGCGCCATTTTCAAAAGCCTTGATAATATGCAACGCATCCACTTTGCCGGAACATGGTACCCGTATGATTTTGACATTCGCTGGATACGGAAGCCGCTGACTGCCTGCCATATCAGCAGCTGTATAGGCGCAGTAGTGGCAGCAAAAAGCTACAATTACCGGTTCAAAATTTTCCATTATGCATTTACCTTTTCAAAAATTTCTTCCAACTTCGCAAGAATCCGATCATCTTCAAACTGCATAAGCTGTATAGCCTTGGCCGGGCACTCGGACACACAGATCCCACAACCATGGCACTTAGCCGGATCAATCTCTGAATAACCGTCCGCATTGATAAACGGTATATCAAACGGACATGCCCTCACACAAATCAGACAGGCGGCACAAATTTTACCATCTACCTTAGCCGCTGCGGCTCCAAGGTCGATTGAATCTCTTGCAAGTATCGTCTGTGCCCTTGCAGCCACAGCATTAGCCTGGGAGATACTCTCCTTGATCAGTTTTGGAGAATGGGCTGTTCCGGCAACAAAAAATCCGGGAACAGAGAGATCAACCGGTCTCAATTTCACATGATCTTCAAGGAAGTAGCCATCCGCAGTGCGGGGCAGCTTAAAGATCATTGCAAGTTCCTCAGTTGAATCATTATCTGCAATAAGTCCGGTACTCAGGCTGAGGCTGTCAGCATCGACGGTGACCTCCCGGCCGAGAATAACATCGGTAAAAGTAACCTCCACCTTATCTCCGGCAACCTTTACCTGGGGAGGAGTGTCAGGGTCAAAACGGACAAACAACACCCCTTTCTCACGTGCCTTCTGGTAATATTCTTCCTGAAAACCGTAGGTTCTCATATCACGGTAAAGGACAAAAACACGCGCATCGGGGTTTACCTCCACAATAGCAAGCGCATTCTTAACTGCCGTCTGACAACAGATTCTGGAGCAATTGGGATTGTCCGGGGTTCTGGAACCGACACACTGGATCATCACCACATTATCCCACTCTTTTACCTTGTCCGGATTTTCGACAATGAACTTCTGAGTCTCCAGCTGAGTTCTGATCGACTCGGAAGATTCAAATGCATATTCCTTTGTCGGATTCGGCATTGCACCGGTTGCCAAAACTGTGACACCATGTTCAATCTGCCGGTAGAACATCTGCGGCCCAACCTGCATGCCTGTCTTGAACATTCCCGGCATCCCGGAATGATCTACAATAATTGCCCGCGTAATGACCTGTATCTGTGGATGGTTTTCCACTTTGCCGATCAGTTCGCGGAGAAAAGCCTGGACATCATCACCCTCAAGGGTTTTATAAATATCAGTTACAACTCCACCAAGTTTATCAGATTTCTCAGCAAGATATACCTGGAACCCCTGATCACCAAGACGAAGCGCAGATGTCATCCCGGTGACCCCTCCACCAACGACGAGGATATTTTTATTAATCGGAATTTTCTGATCAGCCAGAGGCTGAGCCTTGAGCACTGCACCAACAGCCATTCTCACAAGATCCCGAGCCTTGCCGGCCGCCTTCTCCGGTTGATTTGCATGAACCCAGGTCGCCTGATCCCTGATATTAGCTATTTCAAGCATATATTTGTTTAATCCTGCCTTGCGGATAAGATCCTGGAATTTACTCTGATGTGTACGGGGCGAGCAGGCGCCCAGAACAACTCTATTAAGATTTTCTTCTTCGATAGTCTGGCGGATATGATCCATTGAAACACGGCTGCAACCGTGACCCTCCGCCCTGGCAACCGCCACATTATCAAGATTTTGTGCATACTCAACAAGTGCATCAACATCTATGACAGTGCCGATATTCTCTCCGCAGTCACAGATAAAAACACCAACCTTAGGCTCCTCATCGCTGATATCCCTTTCCGGAACCAGGCCATCGTCGTCCTCTTTCTCTTTTTCCGTAACGGCAAGATCGCCGCCCGCCATACACGCAGCGGCACTGGCCTGAACCATGGTATCAGGAATATCCTTGGGGCTTTCAAAAGTTCCGGCCACGTAAATACCCGGTTTCGAAGTTGCCACAGGGTTAAAACCGTCAGTAACCGGGAAATGGCTGTCATTGAGCTCAATCCCGGCACTAACTGCAAGTGCGCGACTCTCCTCGGAAGTCTTGAAACCAGTGGAAAGTACCACCATATCAAAATCTTCAATATATTGTTCAGTGCTGTCATCACAGGTATAAGTGATATTCAGAACGTCGGACCCGACCGGCTGCAGAATAGAGTGTGGTCGACTGCGCTTAAAACGGACACCGTATTCATTTTTGGCTCTCTCAAGGTACAGCTCGTAATCTTTACCAAATGTTCTCATATCCATATAGAAGATGGTCGTTTCGATATCTTCCTGGAACCGCTCCTTGGTGACTATTGCCTCTTTCAGGGCAAACATACAGCAGGCGTTGGAGCAATAACTCCCCGCACCTTTCTGAATTCCTCTTGAACCGATGCATTGAATCCATGCAACTTTTTTGGGCTGTTTACCGTCTGAAGGACGTATAAGCCTGCCATCTGTCGGTCCCGAGGCAGAAAGAATGCGCTCATATTCAAGGCTGGTAACCACATCCGGATGGGTAGCGTAACCGAGATAATCCAGATGACTCGGATCAAACAGCTCAGCCCCCGGAGTCAAAACTATTGAACCGCAATGAATCTCACGATTAATAGCCATGTCATCAGGATTAATAGCACCTGTTGGACAGATCTTAACCAGAGCTTCCACATCCGTGCATTTATCCAGATCAATTGAGTAGGCCTGAGGGATGGCCTGGGGATAACGCATACATGTAGGTGCTCTGTGATCAAGCCCCGGGGAAAACCGGACAACCTCGGGGAAATGGTCGTAGCAGATCCCGCAGGCTGTACATTTGTCTTCATTTATATATCTGGGTTCGGTCTTAACTGTAACCGTAAAATTACCCTTTTCCCCAGAGATACTCTGCACACTGGTCATAGTCAACAGTTCAATATATTCCTGACGCCCACTCTCTGAAAGATGGGGAGCAAGAGTACAAAGATCGCAGTTATTGGTCGGGAAAGTTCTGTCAAGCTGGGTCATTAACCCACCGATGGTATAATCCTTATCAATAAGGATTACATTCTTCTCTGCCTCGGCAAGATCGAGAGCCGTTCGTATGCCACCAAGACCTCCACCAACGACAAGAACCTTGTCACTTGTGGTTTGGAGTTTATTTTGATTCTGCATTATTATCTTTTCCTGTAACAGGTTGAGCAGGGTTAAACGAAGAAATCGATCAATCCTTGGATAAAAGCGTTTCTAGGGATCAGACTCCTGCCGCATCAAGAATCTCGGGAATCTTATGCTCCCATCCGAGAGTCTGCACAACAACACCCTGTACCTTCTCTTTCAAGGCGGCAATTGTTTCTCCGGCAATTCTTACGCCTTCCTGCTCACGATCGGAAGATTTACGAATTCGCCTGATCAGGTCATCGGAAATATTTGCCTCCGGTTCACTGTTGGCTATATACTGTGCTATTGCCAGCGATTTAATGAGAAACACAGTAGCAATAACCGGAACTCCTAATTGACTGGCGCTTGTGAGGAATTCTGCACTGGAGTCGATGTCAAAAACGGATGGAGTAATTACAAAGCCAGCTCCTGCCGCAATTTTTTTCTTCGCAGTTTCCAGCTCCTTTGCTGCGGCATCAGCACCTGTGAACGGTGCGACAGTGCATCCAACGCTAAAGTCAGGATTGCCATCCAGCTCAAAACCGCTCATATCCTTTCCCTTCTGCAGGGATTTCAAAGTCTCTATAAGCTGGACTTCATCAAGATCATAAACCGGTTTGGCATCACTGTGATCACTCTGGCTCATATCTGCACTATGAGCCACGATAATGTTTTGAGTACCGAGAACATTAGCCGCCAAAGCATCTCCCTGAAGTGCCATCCTGTTACGATCTCTGCAATAGAGATGAATAATCGTCTCCAATCCTTCCTGCTGCATCAGAACAGACCCGGCCAGGGCACTCATACGCATAATACCGTTGTCCATATCCGGTATAACGACACCATCAACCCGTCCTTTTATACGTCTGGCATTATTGACAAGGCTGGAAATATTTACCCCTTTTGGAGTATGCATCTCAGCCAGTAAAACAAATTCATCTGCAGCTAGTTTTTTTTGAAAATTCATACGCTTTTGTCCCTCCAATTCAGAACATCATGCCAGTTAAATATTTCTCCCCCGGTTATGTTTTACAGCTCCTAGAACAGGGATGTTTCAGGGTGAAAAACGTCTACATCTTTTAAATCGTCTCCCAGGTAGGCTCGTTCATTAGGACCCAGAATTCCAAGTGACAGACAGATAAGTGTCCATATATGGACAGTCCCATAAGTTCCACCAAAATGATGCCCGATATCATGAACCTGCGCATGACAGTTGTGACAGCCGGTAACGCAGTAATCAGCTTCGGTCTGCACAATCTGGTCAAATTTTATTTTGCCGTAGGTCTGACGAGCATCCGGAAAACCTGACTGCAGAAATCCGCCGCCACCGCCGCAGCAATAGTTATTTGACTTATTTGGTGTCATTTCAATAACATTTTCCTTGCCGACAACTGACTGAATTATAAATCTTAGATCGTCAGCTATAACATCACCCTCACCTTTTCGAACTATCTGGCAGGGATCCTGAATGGTAAACTTTATTTTTCGTTCTTTATTCCAGTCAGAGTTGACCTTCAGTCTGCCCTCTCTGATCCATTTGGCGTAGTAGGTATAAATTGAAGCAACTTCAAACTTATGCTCGATTCCGTATTTTTTCAGTCCGGACCGGACTGAGAATGTGATGTGTCCTCACTCCGTGTTGAGAAAAACCTTACACCCCAGTTCGTCAGCCTGTTTTGCCGACACCCGGGTTACCCTCTCCCAGCATTCATCATCCGCCAGAAACATACAGTAGTTCTCGGCAGCCCAACCTTTGCTGCCGTATGTCCAGTCAACTCCAGCCAAATGGAGAATCTTCCAGAGCGGCACCATTTCATCCGGTTCGGTCACAGGTTCACGGGAGTTTTGATTGAGGAAAAAGAATGTATCCGGTTTGTCAATGGGAGCCAACATGTCCTTGAATTCAGGCTGGGACTCTTTGTATTCCTCCAGAACATCCTCAACAACAAAGATAAAATCATCAGGAGCAGTTCCCATAGCACTGTTGGATTCATTTCTAAGAGCCATGTCGCATGAATCTCTGATGCCTTTAGGACGTTCATCCCGGGGCCACTGAGCCCGCGCATTAAAGATAAGCTGAGGAATGTCAATTTTCATTGGACAGACATAAACGCAGCGCTGACACATGGTGCACATCCAGACCCAGGGCGATTTGACCGCCTCTTCATCCATTCCCATTGCGCACATACGTAGAAATTTACGGGGATCCATATCTTCCAGCCCTGTGGCCGGGCAACCGGAAGCACAGGCTCCACAGGTAAGGCACAGGTTAAGGTTCCCCTCGTCCGGAAGAATTTCCTTAACGCCGTCCAGGAAAGAATTCTTTTTTTTCCCTTTGATTGTAATGGTGCTCTCTGACATTGATATTAGTCCTCTGTTCCTATCCAAATTCATATTGTTGAAAAGCATATTTTCAAATAGTACAACACTATTGAAAGACGCTTTGCCCGTTTATCGGGGTTAGAATTGAAGCGGATCAACCTCTGTTGACACTTTCTACAATCAGGAAAATCAAAAGTCAATCGTTATACAAAAGGTGAAAATTCACGTGATGCTGTTCTGTTATCCAACATCTGCAGAAGATAATTGGCAGCCGAGGAATAAAGGTCGAATTTTAAAAGAGTTGTGGTATCTCTTCTCTTCTTTTAATGGAAAAAATATTCTACCGGTGAGGCTATATCAATAATAGTTGCGGGAAATACAAGAATTTTTGAAGAGTACCTCTTCTGAAAAAGTAATACTACAATGTGGCAGGATGTAACGAAATATTCAATGAGCGTCAATCAATTTGAAACAAAACTACATGACCGAAATCCGACCAGGTGACTCCAGTCAATTCTGCTGCAGTGGGAGAAGTACGGTAAACGTTGTCCCCTTGCCCGGAGTGCTCTTTACGCTGATCTTTCCATGGTGGGATTCAATAATACTTTTCACAATCGAGAGACCCAGCCCGGTACCTTGAATTGTTCTGCTTTTCTCATCTTTAACCCTGAAAAACCGGGTGAAAATCTGTTCAAGATACTCTTCATCTATACCGAAACCGGTGTCACTTACCTCTACTTTCATATAGTCATTCTCAAGGGATGCTGTCACTGCAATTGAACTGTCCTCCGGCGAATATTTGATCGCATTGGTTATCAGGTTGGCGAACACCTCCTCCATATTCCAGCGGTTTACAAAAAGCAGCGGCAGATCTTCAGCCAGATCGAGGTGTATATCGATATTTTTTTCAGCGGCATAGGGTGAATGGAAAGTATACTGCTCGGTCAGAAGTTTGGAAATATCCACCTGCTCCTTTTCATGGGCAATCAGTCCCGATTCAATTTTGGAAAGATCGAGAAGTTCAGAAACGAGATTATTCAAATTAAGAATCTTTTCTGATGCCCGCTGAAGGATTTCCTTTTGTTTATCTGTAACATCACCCGCAAGACCATCAAGAATTATTTTCAACTGCATCAGCAGGGAGTTCATGGGACTGCGGACTTCATGGGAAACCATTGAGACAAAATCAGACTTCATCTGATCCATCTGCTTTAACGCTGTAATATCATGCAAAACTGTGATTGTCCCCAGGTTTTCACTGGTCCGTCCGCGAAAGGGCGCACAACTGGCACTGTATATCTTCTCTACACTTCCCTTCATTCCGGGGACAGTGATTTCGGAAATAATCTCCCCGGTTGTTTCCGGAGACATATTAAGAGCGTTCTCAATAGATTCTTTTATCTCATCGTTATTTATAACTTCATCGACACCCTTTCCGATAACTTCCTCACCATGATACCCTATCATATGGAGAAATGCAGGATTGGCCTGAACAATGCGTTTTACAGAATCGGTTGTCATAACACCGTTAGTGAGGCGATTAACCATAACCCCAAGACGGGATTTAGACTCGGAGATATCCTGCAATGCCCGGGTATACCTGAGCGATTTATCTACCACAGTCCGTAGTTGATCCGGGGTGAAAGGTTTTGGAATAAAATCAAAAGCACCTTTTTTCATCGCCTCGATGGAGTGCTCCAGAGTGGCATAACCGGTTATGACGATCACCGCAGTATCAGGATGATGACTGCGAACGGCCTGAAGGACATCAAATCCGGATATTGAGGGAAGCATAAGGTCAACCAGAATAACATCAAAATGCTTTTCCTCTATCATCCGCAGTCCCTGATCTCCGTCCGGTGCTACTTCAACATCATAACCCTTTTCTTTCAGGACAATCCGGCAGGCATCCCGAATTCTTGATTCATCATCAATTACAAGAATCTCTGGGGTAGGATAACAGTTGGCGGGTGCAGGAGTGGTCATATTTTATTCCTCATTACCTGATAGCATCGTAAACGAATCCGTCAGCGGGGAGAGTGGTCAGGATATTAAACGAAGAACCTCCGCGACTCCAGCACTATTTACATATTTTAAAAGTATATATCAAGCCGGTTTTTATCTTTCATCTGATTCTTGCCAGCGCTCGCCACAAAATCAGGTAACCTGAATGCTCCCCCTGTTGGAGGGAGTAAATCGTCCGCCTATGGTATAACGGGATCCCGGATAATAAAAACTGCTCTCTGTTGCAACTTCACATCCCACCCACGTTTTCCGGTGAAGGACAAGGCATGGCTCAGCCTCGTTTATATGCAGCAATTTACGTATCCAGCTGTCCGGAATTACAGCCTCCACCACATGTTCTACCTCGGATATCGGTGCAAGGCTCAACAGATATTCATTTGGAGATATTTTTGAAAGATCCTGCAGAAGGTAATCAGGAGCTATTGCGGGATTTACAAACCTGTCAGCTAGCTGAATGGCAACCCCATTGTCCATATGGACAATTATTGAATGATATATGGCTGAATAGGGCTGAATCCCCATAGACAGAGCCAGTGACGGCTTCACCTTCTCTTCCTCCAACAACCTGATATCACATGAATAGACACCACCTCTCTCATTTATTTCACTGGCTATCGACCGAACCTCGAGCAGGGCTGACTGCGGTTTTTGGCTGGCTACAAATGTCCCCACTCCCTGGATGCGATTCAGTTTTCCTTCCCCACTCAACTCACGAATAGCCCTGTTAACCGTCATTCGGGAGACACCCAGCAGCTCAACAAGCCTGTTCTCAGACTCGATTTTCATCTCAGTCCGCAACTCACCGCTCTCTATCCGCGACAAAATATACTCTTTTACCTGCCTGTACCTGGGAAGTGGGCCAATTTTGTCAGCACCTGCTAGTCCCGCAGTTTTTTTCGCCATAATTTCTACTTCCCCATAAAAGTCATCTGTTCTGTGAAATACGGCACTGAGGAGTTCCCATCTGCCCGGGTTAGGTGAAAGCGCTCGGCAAAAGCCCATCCCTCATCAGGGAATTAAAATCACCGTACGTAACCAACCCCGTGGCCTTTTCGATATCGGGAGCAAAGTAGCGGTCCTGGTCATAGAAAGGAACCAGTGCCCGCAGCATGGATCTCGCATTTTCGAGAGGTTGTGTACTTTTCAGAGGTGATCGAAAATCCAATCCCTGGCACGCGGCAAGAAGTTCAATGGCCAGCACTCCTGCTGTATTCTCAGCCATATCAAGCAGCCTGCGACCGGCAAAAGTCGCCATGGAGACGTGATCTTCCTGATTTGCTGAAGTGGGAAGACTATCGACCGACGCGGGATGAGCCAGGGATTTGTTCTCACTTGCAAGAGCGGCAGATGTAACCTGGGCAATCATAAAACCGGAATTGAGTCCTCCTTTTTCAACGAGAAACGGCGGCAATTTACTCATATGAGTATCAATAAGCAGAGCAACTCTCCTCTCTGAGATTGAACCTGTCTCAGCAAGGGCAAGAGCAAGGTTGTCTGCTGCCATGGCAACCGGCTCAGCATGAAAATTACCGCCTGAAATAATATCACAGCCAGCAGAGAAAACTATTGGGTTATCAGACACCGCATTTGCCTCAACAGCGAGAACCGCTGCCGAATTTCTTATCTGGGTAAGGCATGCTCCCATGACCTGTGGCTGACATCTGAGAGAATACGGATCCTGGACTCCTTCACAATATTTATGCGAAGCACCAATTTCACTGGTTTTACCAAGGAGATGACGGAAGGCCGCAGCAGTATCAATCTGACTCTGATGGCCCCGCACCTCGTGAATCGAAGATTCAAAGGGCCGCCTGCTGCCCAGAGCTGCTTCCACACTGAGACTGCCCGTTACAATAGCAGCGGCGAAGAGATCCTCAGCGGCGAAAAGTCCCTGAAGCGCAAAGGCTGTTGAGGCCTGAGTACCATTAAGAAGAGCCAGCCCCTCCTTCGGTCCAAGTACAGTCGGCTCCAGTCCGGCAATTTCCAGACCTTCACGACCTGGCAGCCGTTTCCCTTTATAAAAGACCTCCCCCTCTCCAAGCAGAACGGTGCTCATATGGGCAAGAGGAGCCAGATCTCCCGATGCGCCGACGGATCCTTTTTTAGGAATACAAGGATATACCTCGGCATTCACCAGCTTCATCAGAGCCTCCAGGACTTCCAGACGTATACCGGAATAGCCGCGGGCGAGACTGTTAATCTTCAACACCATAAGAAGTCGTGTCGTTGACTCCTCCATAAAACCCCCTGTTCCTGCAGCGTGAGAAAGAACAATCGAACGCTGAAGATGTTCAAGTTCATCATTTGGAATAACTGTATTTGCCAACAGACCAAAGCCGGTATTAATGCCATAAATAACCCTGCCGGAGCTGATCACCTCGTCAACAGTCTGTACAGAATTTCTGATTGCATCTTCGCAGCCGGGCAAAAGTTGAATCCGTACCCTGTCCCGAGCAACCATCCGCATCTGCTGAAGGGTCATTTTGCCGGGTGAAATGTGAAGTTCTTGCATATTTTCCCTGAAGATATATTGTGTTTTAAAAGGTCTCTCACACCGGTCCCCTTCCTTCCCTGCCAGCGGATGGCGTTGCCGCAGATAAGCCCGGAAAAAGGGGAGAAACTGGTGACTCTCACGACTCTTCACATGTATATACATCAGTGAATATAATAATGCAAACCACAGGCATTCCAGCATCTTCTTTATACAGAAGGTTCTGCACGTCATAAAATTAGAGACAGGTTCCTGGAGCAGAGAGAAAACAATATGATTTTTGTCTCCTAATTAGCTATATATATTAATATAAATTTCTATTACCCGGCACCTCTAAAAGGTTGTAAAAGATGTCTTTATTTTATAATCTGCTGCCGGATATAACTTACGATTGACATGAATTTATTTTTGTGTACACTATTTCCTGTATATACAACAGATCCGATATGCTCTGCTTTATATAAAAGCTGTATCCGCCAAGACAAAAAGGGAATTAAACAGGTATTGCCCCAACAATCCACAGTTTGCAA